>JALHOE010000024.1 GCA_022843175.1 Deltaproteobacteria bacterium | reverse complement strand
CGGCCGCCGCGCGGCGGGCGTCTCCGCGCCGATCCCGCGGCCGGTCGCGCGCGCAACCGTCGCGGCGACGGCGCCGAGATTCGAGAGATTCGCGACCTCGTCGCGGGCGATTCGTTCCGCAAGATCGCGTGGAAGGCCTCCGCGCGCCGCGGAAAGCTGATGGTCCGCGAGATGGACATCGAGGAGCGCGAGGTGGTGTGGATCGTCGTGGACGTGTCGGCCGAGGGCTGGCTCGGTCCGGTCGGAGACGCGCCGCTCGATCGCGCGATCGACGTCGCCTCCAACTTCGCGGTGGAGCGCGCGCGCCACGGCGCCGCGGTCGGGGTCGCGTTCACGACCGACCACGTCGTGCAGTTCAGCCCGCCGCAGAAGAGCGGCGCGGACTTCGATCGGCTGGGCGCGATCTGGCTCGACGCGGCCGACGCCTACGGCTCCGATCGCTGCGGCATCGGCATCGACGACCTCCTCCGCCTGGCGGTGGAGCACGCGCGTCCGCTCGACGCGCTCGGGCTCGCCGATCTCCCGCGCGGCGATGTCGATCGGCTGCTCCAGCGGCTCGAGGGCCTGCGCGCCCGGGCGCCGTTCCAGCTCGCCCCGCCGCTCGCCTCGGCCACCAACGAGTCGCGCGACCGCATGGTGCGCCACTATGCGGCGAGCTTCGCGCTCGACGTTCCCTGCCGCCCCACCGGCGCGCTCGCCACCAACGGCGTCGCCGACGCGCTTCGTCGCATCCATCGCTCGCGTCCGCGCGCGACCGACGTGGTCGTCGTCGCCGCTGCGCCGACCCAGGTCCCGAGCGAGCTCCGCGACGCGATCGCGATGTTGCGCAAGAAGGGGGTCCGCGTGCGCTGGGCCGCGGTCGATCCGCGCCTCGGTCTCGATGCACCCTCCGGCGCCGAGGCGGTGCGGGCCGCGGTCGAGATCGAGGTCGGCGCCGCGCGCAAGGCGGCGCTCACCCAGCTCGCGGGCACCGGGGCGCGGGTGATCGACGCACGCACGCTCGGCGTCCGCACGCCGCGCCGCGCCGTCGAAGTCGAAGAAGAGCCCGTCGAGGCCGAGGCTTCGTGACGTTTGTCGATCCGCGCACGGTCCTCGCGCGTCATGGGCTGCGACCGAAGCACAGCTTCGGGCAGAACTTCCTCGTCGCGCAGGCGATCGTCGAGAAGATCGCGGCGCTCTGCGCGCCGAACCCCGGCGCCCGGGTCATCGAGATCGGGGCCGGGCTCGGCACGCTCACCGCGGCACTGCTCGCGCGCGGCGCGCACGTCGTCGCGATCGAACGCGATCGCGAGCTCTTGCCCGTTCTCCGCGAAGAGGTGCCGGGCGCGGAGCTGCTCGAGGCGGACGCCGCGTCGGTCGATCTCCCCGCGCTGCTCGGCGACACCGGGGAACGCGTCGTCGCGGGCAACCTGCCGTATCAGATCACCGGCCGACTGCTCGAGATGACCGTGCCGGTCGCGCCGCAGATCGCCCGCGCGGTGTTCATGGTGCAGAAAGAGGTCGCCGATCGGCTCGCGTCGCCTCCGGGCGGCGACGCCTACGGGCAGCTCAGCGTGTTCGTGCAGGCGGCCTTCGCGGTGGAGCGCGCGTTGATCGTGCGCGCCGGCTGCTTCCACCCCGCGCCGCGCGTGGACTCCGCCGTCGTGGTCCTCCGGCCGTTGCCCACGCCCCGCGCCCTCGAGACCGACGCCTTCCGCAACGTGGTGCACGCGGCGTTCGGCGCGCGGCGCAAGACGCTCAAGAACGCGCTCGCGTCGTTGATGCAGGACGAGGGCGCACGGGAACGCGTCGCGGCGACCAAGATCGATCTCGGCCGCCGCGGGGAGACGCTGAGCGTGGAGGAGTTCGCGGCGCTCGCGGCTGCCGTCGACCGCCGTTGATTCAGTCGTCGTCCGACTTCTTCTTCTTCTTCGGCTTGTCGTCGTCGTCGTCCGCGGACTTCTTCGGCTTGTTCTTGTCGCAGACCGAGATCGCGAGGAACGCCGTGTCGAGGCTGGAGAGCTTCTGGATCACCTTGGACGCGCACTTGTAGGCGTCGGGATCGCGCTCCTTCATCTCGTTCATGTTCTTGATGCACTTCTCGCGAGACAGGTTGAAGCCCTTGCCCGAGGACTTCGAGTCGTTCTCCTTGTCGGCCAGCTCCTGGAGCTTGTCGCAGGTCTTCTCCGGCGACGGCGTACAACCGATCGCGGCGAAGCCGACGGCGGCGATGAAGAGGAACGGTGCTGCGTGCTTCATGAGTCCTCCGGTGGCGCAAACGCGCGCGCCGAACATACGCCACAACCCCTGCGGACCAGAAGCTGCGGCAGTTTTCCCGACTTTCCCAAACATTGCGACCGGTCAGTTCCGTCCATCCTCCACCTTGACTTGCGTCAGGACGGGACGTCGTGAAGAGTGCGCCCCGGGGTTAGGGTCCGTCCCCCTCGGTATGGGACGGAACGGAGGAGTCTTGTCATGCGCGGGATTCGTGGCTTTGGGCTTTGCGTAGCGCTCGCCGTCTTCGGCTGCGCGGGTGGCGATGAGGGCACGGACCTCAACGTCGCCATCGAGGGCGATGCGACGACGGAGACGTCGTCGGCGGGCGAGACCTCGGTCACCGACGACTCCGGCGGCGACTCGTCGTTCAATCTCGACGGCTCCGGCTGCAAGCCGAAGACGTGTACCGAGCTCGGGGTCAACTGCGGCCCCGCGGCCGACGGTTGCGGCGGTCTGATCGACAGCTGCGGCACGTGCCCCGAGGGTGAGTTCTGCGGCGGTGGCGGCACGAGCAAGTGTGGCTCGGCCCCCTGTACGGCGAAGACCTGCGCGGACCTCGGCGCCAACTGCGGCAAGCAGGGCGACGGCTGCGGCAAGCTGATCGACTGCGGCACCTGCACCACCGCCGGCGAGACCTGCGGCGGCGGCGGCACTCCGAACAAGTGCGGCGCGCCCCCCAAGCCCGCGTGTACGCCGAAGACCTGTCTGGAGATGGGCTTCAACTGCGGTCCCGTCGCCGATGGCTGCGGCGGCCTGGTGAACTGTGGCGCGTGTGCGTCCGGCAGCTGCGGCGGCGGTGGCAAGCCCAACGTCTGCGGCAGCAGCACGTCGCCCTGCCTCAAGAAGTCCTGCGCCGACTGGGGCGCCAACTGCGGTCCGGTCAGCGACGGCTGCGGTGGCCTCACGGCGAGCTGCGGTACCTGCACCGGCGGCAACATCTGTGGCGGCGGCGGCGTCTCCAGCGTGTGTGGCGGTGCGCCGCCCGCGTGTACGAAGAAGACCTGCGCCGACTTCCCGGTCGGCACGTGCGGTCAGATGGCCGACGGCTGCGGCGGCCTCACCGTCAGCTGCGGGATGTGCACCGCGCCGCAGACCTGCGGCGGCGGCGGCGTCGCCAGTCAATGCGGCGGCGCGCCCGCGTGCGTGAAGAAGACCTGCGCGGACTACCCGATGGGCACCTGCGGTCAGGTCTCCGACGGCTGCGGCGGCCTCACCGCCGACTGCGGCATGTGCACCGCGCCCGCGATCTGCGGTGGCGGCGGCGTGCCCAGCATGTGCGGCGGCGGCGGCGGCGCTTCTTGCGTCAACCTCGAGTGCAAGCAGGTGAAGTGCACCGCGCCGGCGACGAGCTCGATCAGCGGCAAGGTGTACGACCCGGCCGGCGTGAACCCGCTCTACGGCGTGTTCGTCTACATCCCGAACGGCACCCCCGCGGCGCTCGTCACCGGCGCCACCTGCGACAAGTGCGCGGACGCGCTCTCGGGCTACCCGCTCGTGCAGACGGTCACCAACGAGAAGGGTGAGTTCAAGCTCACCAACGTCCCGGTCGGCAACGACATCCCGCTGGTCATCCAGATCGGCAAGTGGCGCCGCCAGGTCAAGATCAACACGCGCAACTGCATCGACACGCCGATCGACGCGGCCCTCACGCGCTTCCCGCGCACCAAGGCCGAGGGCGACATCCCGCAGTTCGCGATCACCACGGGCTCGCAGGACAACCTCGAGTGCCTGCTCCGCAACATCGGCATCGCCGACAGCGAGTTCAGCGCGCCGAGCGGCGCGGGTCGCGTGCACCTCTACACCGGCTTCTGCGATCTGGTGACGACGGCCGTTTACACCGGCACGTACACCTGCCCGCCCACGCTCTGTCCCTCGGGCTCCACCTGCGAGAGCAGCGGGCCGAACAAGGGCAAGTGCGTCATCAAGACCAAGGTCTGCGGCGCCGACAAGATCGGTACGACGACGCTGCCGAAGGCGAAGGACGCGCTGTGGAACAGCGTGGCGAGCCTGTCCAAGTATGACGCGGTCCTCATGGACTGCGAGGGCGGCTACGGCGGTGAGTTCGCGACCGAGAAGTCGCCGAACTACAAGAACATGATGGACTACACGGCCGTCGGCGGCCGCGTGTTCGGCACCCACTACCACCTTGGTTGGGTGAAGGACGCGCCGTCGCCCTGGCCGTCGCTCGCCACCTGGAACCTCGGCTACGACCTCAAGAGCCCGACCAACGGCACCGTCATCACGACGTTCCCGAAGGGCGACGCGCTCGCCACCTGGCTCGTCAACGTCGGCGCGTCCGGCGTCAAGGGCACGCTGTCGATTCAGCAGGCGCAGCACAGCATCGACGCCGTCGACACGACGCGCGCCACCAACTGGATCACGGCGTACGGGGCGAAGGATGTGGGCCCGATGGGTGGAAGCACCATCCCGTCGGCCGTCCAGTACATGAGCTTCAACACGCCGGTCGGCTCGACCTCGCAGTGCGGTCGCTTCGTCCTCACCGACATCCACGTCGACTCGACGAAGAACCCGGCGAACGACAGCTCCTCGAGCCCGTTCCCGAACCGCTGCGGCGGCATCTCCTCGCTCACGGCGCAACAGAAGGCGCTCGAGTTCATGATCTTCGACCTCTCGTCGCGCGTCTGCGACGAGAAGCTCCCGCCCCCGCCGCCCTCGTGCACGAAGCGCACTTGTGCGGAGCAGGGCATCGACTGCGGCTCCGCGCCGGACGGCTGCGGCGGCACGCTCACCTGCCCGATGTGCCCCGCGCCCTCGGTGTGCAGCACCGGCGGCAAGTGCGCGAGCTCGTCGTGCACCCCGAAGACCTGCGCGACGCTCGGCGTCGAGTGCGGCTCGTGGCCCAACGGCTGCGGCGGCACCGTCACCTGCGCGCCGTGCACCACCGGCACGTGCGGTGGCGGCGGCGTCCCCGGCAAGTGCGGCGGCGCGTCCTGCGTGCCCAAGACCTGCGCGACGCTCGGCGTCGAGTGCGGCTCGTGGGCCGACGGCTGCGGCTCTACCGTCACCTGTCCGCCCTGCGTCACTCCCGCGACCTGCGGCGGCGGTGGCGTGCCCGGCAAGTGCGGCGGTACGGGCTGCGTGAAGAAGACCTGCGCCGAGCTCGGTGTCACCTGCGGTCCGTCGGGTGACGGCTGCGGCGGGACGCAGGACTGCGGCCCCTGCGACGGCGGCGTGCCCATGTGCACCCCGCTGACGTGCGGCGGCCGTTGCGGTCCGCAGGGCGACGGTTGCGGCGGCGTCCTCACCTGCCCGGCTTGTCCGGGCGGCACCTGCACCAAGACGACGTGCTCGGCAGCGGGCGCGGAGTGCGGTGCGTATCCGGATGGCTGCGGCGGTCTCCTCGACTGCGGCACCTGCGTCGCGCCCGCCTCGTGCGGCGTGGGCGGTCCGAACAAGTGCGGAACCGTCGGCTGATCCGCTGACCCAAACCGCCACAGCCGCGCGCGAAAGCGCGCGGTTGTGTTTTTGTCGCCTGCCTAGGCCTGCGAGGTGCGCTTGCGCTCTCGCAGGCGGTCGAGCGCGCTGTCGCGCTGACCGGGCTCGAGCGACGGGCGGAACTCGCCGCTGTTGCGTTCGCCGCGTGCGCGCGCCACGAGCTCCGAGGCATGACGCTTCGGCCCCGGCGACGGCTGCGGGATCGGCATCTTCTCCCGCGGCGCCTGTTGCGGGGGCGCGTGCTCCTTGGGCATCGGCTTCGGCGGCGGCGTCTTCGGCGCGACTGGATGCGGCGCTGGCTCGACCGGCGGCGGCTGCGGGACGGGCAGCTTCTCTGCCGCCTGATGGGCGAGAATGTCGGCCATCATCGCGACCGGCGGCGCTTGCTGCGTGAGGTCTTCTTCATCGGCGGAGGTTAGATCCGCGTCGTCGACGTCCATCGCGTCGTCGTCGTCGTCGTCGTCGTCGTTGTTGTCCGCCACGTGGTCGCGTTCGGTGTTGGGCGCGACGGACGACGGGGGCGGCGGCAGGGGCGGCGGCGGAGGGGTGGGCGCTCTGGGTGGGGGGGGAGGAGGAGTGAGCGCCTTGGCCGGCGGCCTGGGCTGGCTCGGCGGCGCCAGCGATCGTCGCTCCTCGCGGATGGCGACGGCGCGATCGAGCAGCGCCTTGCTCTTCACGTCGAGCCGGGTGAACCGCAGCATCAACGCGCTCTCTTCTTCCGCCGACTGCGCGCGGAACCCAACCACTCGGCCCTCGCCGCGCATCGCGACCTGGCCGTCGCGCAGACAGATCTCGAACCGCAGCACCACGCCGTTGGGCCGGCTCGGCGCGCCGATGAGGACGACGCCGGTGCGGGTGAACGCGTTGGCCTCCGCTTCGAGCAACGCGTCTTCGTTGGCGAAGGGGCGCAGCACGCGCACCGCCACCGGCGGGGCCTTCGGATCCATCGACAATCAAGCTCGCGGATCCCGGCCGCCCGCGCAAGAGCCGGGGATGCTTTCTTTCGGGCCCACGCTGTCCTACTCGACGAGCGATGGCTCGACCGCGGCTCGGCGCGCCCTTCGATCTCACGCTGCCGAGCGGCGCGAAGGTCACGGTGCGCGCCGAGCGGCCGCCCCGCGCGGATGGGCTCGAGCGGCCGCTCCCGAAGGATCTCCCCGCCGCGATCGAGCGCGGTCTCGTCACGAGCGAGTCCGACCTCCTCGCGCTTCCGCTCGCCGACGCGAACGTCATCGAGGCGATCGTCGCCGCCATGGGCGCGATCGAGGCGGAGCCCACCAAGCTCAACTGCCGGAACTGCGACGCCGCCATCGAGCTCGACGGTGCGCGGGCGCTCCCCGTCACGCCGCTGCTCGCGCCCCTCGGCGATCCCGAGCTCGATCCTCCGGTCGATCGCGAGGAGTGGCACGACTTCGATGCGCCGGTTGCCGTCGCTCGGCGCGGCGTCGCGAATCGGTTCCTCCTCGGGCGGCGCACGCTCCGCGATCGAATCGAGCTCGAGCGACACCTCGGCGGTCCGCTCGACGTGGCTGCGCCGCTCATCCGCGCGCTCGGCATCCGTGCGCTCGCCGACGGCGACACCGAGATCGCCAAGAGCCCGATCGCGATCGCGCGCGCCCTCGACGCGCTCGACGACGACGCGTTCGCCCCGGTGTGGGACGCGATCTGCCGCGCCTACGACCGCCAGCACTGGCCGCCGCGCTTGCTCGCGCCGGCGCCGTGCCCGGAGTGCGGTGCGCGTCACGACGTCGAGGTCGTGCGGCGACCGCTCGACTGGGCGCCTGCGCGCGGCGAGCACGCCGACGAGGAGTTTCCCTCGCTCGAGGCGTTCACCGAGCGCGCCGCGAAGATCACCCGCTCGGTGTTCGAGGACCTCGGCATTACCGATCCACGCGGGCTCGAGGTCCTCGTGGAGGACGGCGTTCCGCCCTGCGACGACGGCGGCGAGCCGTTGCTCGGCAGCTATACCCCGAACCTCGCGGCAGACGGCGATGTGCGCGTGCAGTCCTCGCCCTTCGTCATCGCCGTGTACTACCGCACGTTCAAGTCGATGTTCGACGACGAGCCGTACGACGTCGACGCCGAGATCCGCGAGACGATCGAGCACGAGCTCGAGCACCACGTGGGTTTCCTCGAGGGCCACGATCCGCTCGACGAGGAGGAGCGCGCAGCGATCGCCACCGAGCACCGGCGCCTCGTCGGCGGAAGCGCGGCGACCGATCTCGCCGTCGGCGCGGGCTGGCTCGCCTCGGACTTCGGGCGTTTCCTCCGGGTTACCTGGCCCCTCTGGGTGCTCGCCGCTTTTGGACTCATGCTGCTATTGGCCGGCGATAGATAAGTGTTTCTAGAGTCGAGGAACCGCGTTTGATTCGATTTTGACCGCCGGTTTGAATCGAATAGAGTCAGCGCTGGAATGGCCAAAGCGAAGACGCCGGCGCGCGCGCTCAACCGACGCGGGAGCCCCGAGGCAATCGAGAAGCGCCGCGTCGCGCGTATGTTCAACGACGTGCTCGGCGGAGGCGCCGTCGGCCCCAAGCTCGACGGCCGCACCGCCAAGCGGAGGCAGCGACTCCTGCGCGAGCTCGAGCAGAACCAGGCACACGGCGAGCGCGAGCTCAAGCCGCTCGACGTCCTCCAGCGGGTGCAAGAGCTCCTCGAGCTCGGCGAGCCGCTGTCGAACATCAAGAAGGTCCGCAAGCTCCCGCGCCCGATGGCGGCGAGCGCGGCCACCGTGGAGCTGATCCAGCGGCTGCACCACGCCTACGCCTTTCGGCGCGAGACCTACCGCTTCGTGGGCATCTCCGACGAGGTCCTCGTCGATGCGGGCGTCATCCCCGGCGAGGGCAAGCGTCCGCCGCGTCGTCGCCGGGCCGCTTGAGCCCTTGGCGCGGGTGGCCTACGAAGGCCCCCGTGCGTCGCTCGTCCATTCCGGCTCTGTTGATCGCGCTCAGCGTGGCGAGCTCCGCGCGCGCGGTCGACGACGGCGCGGTCGTCGCCACGATCGGCGAGCGCAAGGTCACCGCCGCCCAAATCAAGAAGGCGCTCGCCGGGGTTCCCGCCTTCGAGCTCGCAGCCCTCGGCTCCACCAAGGCCGACATCCTCCGCAAGTACGTCGACGAGGCGATCGTGCGCGAAGAGGTCCTCGCCGAGGCCGCGAAGCAGAAGGGCGCGCTCGACGACCGCTCCGTCAAACACGCGATCGACAAGTCGCTCGCCGGCTCGCTCGTGCGCAAGGAGATCGACGCGCTCGGCGGCAAGGCCGCGATCCCCGAGGCCGACATCAAGGCCTATTACGACGCCCACCTCGCCGAATACAAAACGCCGGAGCGGGTCCGGGTCTGGCACATCGTCACCGCCAACAAAGCCGCAGCCGACGCGGCGCTGGCCCGGGTGAAGGCCGATCCCACCCGCGAGGGATGGCCGAAGATCGTCGGCGAGACGAGCCTCGACCCCGCCACCAAGACGTCCAACGGCGACCTCGGCTTCATCAGCGCCGACGGCAAGACCACCGAGCCGAAGGTCGTGGTCCCGAAGGAGCTCGCCGGGGCGGTCTTCGCCATGAAGGACGGCGAGATCTCCGCCGCGCCCGTCCAGTCGAGCGCGGGCTGGCACGTGCTCTGGCGCAAGGGCTCGGTCCCCGCGATGACCCGCAGCCTCGCGGACGAGACCCCCTCGATCCGCGACGTGCTCTACGAGCAGCGCCGCGAGACCACCTACAAAGCACTGGTCGAGCGCCTGCGCGGAGCCAAGCAGGTCGAGGTCGACGAAGAGCTCCTCCCGCTCGTGAACATCGACGTCGGGCCGCGACCGATCCCCCGGCAACCGAAGAAATAGCGCGCTGAACTTGCTGGAAAAGCCGCTGACTGCTAGCGCTTAGTCAGTGGCCACGGTGGATCCCCAAGTGGGGGGCTCCCGCGGCGCGCCGACTTGCGCCGTACGGGGTATCCCCGAATGGCTCCGTCGCCCGGTTTCCCCGCCGGATCGTCGCGAGTCCGGACCTTCGTCCATCCGCTATGCGGCGGGGCATCGGCCGGTCGTGGTCGGCGTGCTCAATGTCACGCCGGACTCGTTCTCGGACGGTGGTCGTTACCTTGCTCCCGATGCTGCGCGCGCCCGCGTCGATCGTCTGCTCGAAGAGGGCGCCGACGTGATTGAGGTCGGCGGCGAGTCCACGCGTCCGGCCGGCGCTGCCTACGGGTCGGGCTACGCCCCGGTCGACGCCGAGACGCAGATCGCGCGCACCGCCGACGCGATCGCGCACGCGGCGCGCTCGACGCGGGTCGCGATCGACACCACGTCCCCGGCCGTGGCTCGGGCAGCGATCGAGGCGGGCGCCACCATCGTCAACGACGTCTCCTGTCTGGCCGACGTCGAGCTCGCGCGGGTGTGCGCGTCGCACGACGCGTGGTTGGTGTTGATGCACTCGCGCGCGGGCGCCGTGTCCACCTACGACGACGTGCTCGTCGAGGTCTCCCGCGAGTGGTGGTCTGCCCGTGACCGCGCGAGGGAGGCGGGCGTCCCGAGCGATCGCATCGTGATGGACCCGGGCCTCGGGTTCGGCAAGGGCACCGACGACAACCTGCGCGTCCTCGCCGGCCTGGCGCACTTCCACGAGCTCGGTCACCCGGTCTACGTCGGCCCCTCGCGCAAGGCGTTCATCGGCGTCTCCGAGGAGCGCGCCGGCCTCACCAAGAGCGTCGCCGACGAGCGGGTCGGCGGCACCGTCGCTGCCTGCCTCGCCGCCGCTCGGGCCGGCGCGGCGGTGCTCCGTGTCCACGACGTGCGCGCGCTTCGCCAGGCGCTGGCCGTCGACGCGGCCATCGAGGAGGCGCGCCATGTTTGAGGGCCTGCGCCAGCTCTTCGCGCCGCGCGCGTTCGGCCAGATCGTCACCGATCTGATCGACATCTTCCTCGTCGCCTACCTCGTCTATCGCGTGCTCCTCGTGCTCCGCGGCACGCGCGCGATGCAGATGGGCATCGGCCTCGTGTTCCTCGGCGGCATCTACGTGATCGGGCGTTGGATGGGCTTGGTCACGCTGACCACGCTGCTGTCCACCCTGCTCTCGTCCATCATCCTCGTGATCGTCGTCGTCTTCCAGAACGACCTCCGCCGCGGGCTGATGCGCGCGGGGCGGCCGCTTCTCGGCGGTCTCGTTCGCAACGACGAGACCAAGGTGATCGAAGAGGTCGTCGCCGCGGCCACCGAGCTCGCGCGTCTGCGCTACGGGGCGATCATCACCTGGGAGCGCGACGCCAACCTCGACGAGTTCATCGTCGGCGCCGGCACCGCGATCGACGCCCAGGTCACCCGCGAGCTGCTGGTCTCGATCTTCATCCCCGTCGGCGAGAACAAGCTCCACGACGGCTCGGTGATCATCCGAAACCTACGCGTCGCGCAGGCCGGCGTGTTCTTCCCGATGCCCGAGAAGCTCGGCCTCGACAAGCAGTTCGGTTCGCGTCACCGCGCCGCGATCGGCATCACGGCGGATACGGACGCCGTCGCGATCGTCGTCTCCGAGGAGCGCGGGACGATCATGTTCTGCTTCCAGGAGAACCACGTCGACAACGTCACCCCCGAGGCGCTCCGCAACCTGCTCCGCCACTACGAGACCCCGAGCCGCCTGCGCAAGGCCGCGACCGCTCCGGCGCGTCGGTCGGTGCCGCCGCCGTCGCGCTCGCCGGGCGTTCCGTCGTCGCGACGCGACGTGCCGCCGTCGAAGACGGCGACCGGTCCGGTGCTGGTCATCAAGACGCCGCCGCCGATGACGCAGAAGCTCTTGGCGTACACGCCGCCGGCGGCTCCCGTCTCCGAGCGCGGCGCCGAGAAGACCGAGAAGCAGGAGAAGGAGCCGAGGGCCGAGGTGAAGACTCCGCCGCAGCGCCCGAGCCTGCCGCCCCCGCTCGACACCGCGCCGCCCGAGGAGGGCACCGATCAATGAGCGCGCCGCCCGTCGACGAGAACGAGGCCGAGGAGCTGTCGGCCGGCGGTCGCCTCGTCGCGTTCGTCACCGAGAACTGGACGCTCAAGGTGGCGGCGCTGGTGGTGTCGCTCGTGCTCTACGTCGTGCTTCACGGCGGCGGCGAGTCGATGCGCACGCTCGAGGTCGACCTCATTCGCGGTCCCGAGAAGGACGCGACCAAGGTGCTGCTCACGCAGATCCCACCGCGCGTGCACGTCACCGTGCAGGGCCCGCGGTCGCTCATCGACGACCTCGCCAACCCGCTCGACGCGATCAGCCTCGATCTGAACGGCCAGCCGACGGTGATTCGCCTCGAGGAGTACTCGCTCAAGCTTCCCCCCGGCGTACGCAAGGTGAGCGTCAACCCGAGCGCGCTCAACCTGCGCTGGGATACGCGCGTCACCAAGCGGCTCAAGGTCGACCCCACGTGGAGCGCGAGCCCCGAGGGCCTGGTCGTGAAGGGCGCGTGGACGGTGACACCGGCCACCGTGATGCTCACCGGTCCGCGCTCGCGCATCGATCCCATCCAGGAGCTCAAGTCGACGACCGTCGAGCTCAAGGACCGCCCGGTCGGCAGCCACATCCAGAGCGTGTTCATCGACATCGGAGCCGCCGGGCTCATCGACGGCAACGTCACGGTGGAGCCCGATCAGGTCGAGGTGCGGTTCGAGCTCGTGAGCGAGACCAAGACCAGGACGTTCGCCAACGTCCCGGTGCTGCTCCTCAAGGGCAAGGGAGTCACCCTTCGCCCGCGCGCGGTGTCGGTCGTGGTCACCTGCCCGCCGAAGAAGGCAGACGAGCTCAAAGAGGACGCGGTCGTCCCCAAGATCGATCTCGAGGCCCTCGGCGCCGACTTCGCCAAGAAGGGCCCCGAGGAGACCGACGTGAAGGTCGACGTGCCCGGCTGCAGCGAGGTCGTGGTGAGCCCCCCGCGCGTGGCGATCACGAGGTAGAGCCGCGACCGGAGCCGCGACCGTGAGGGAGCGGGTTGTCAGCCGTCGCTCTCAGCGCTCGACAACCCGCTCGCTGACGCTCGCGGCTCCGGTAGACTTTGCGCATGAAGACGGCTGAGGAATACGTCGCGAGCCTGCGCAGCCGCGACCTCCGCGTGTTCGTGAAGGGCAAGCGCGTCGACAATCCGGTCGATCACCCGAACATCGCGCCGTCGGTGCGCACCGTGGCCGAGAGCTACGCGCTCGCGCACGACCCCGAGCACCGCGAGCTGTTCACCGCGCACTCGCGCTTCATCAACGACCGCGTCAACCGCTTCACGCACATCTTCGAGGCGCCCGACGATCTGCGAAAGAAGACCGAGATGCAGCGCGTGCTCGGGCGCCGCACCGGCACGTGCTTCCAGCGCTGCGTCGGCATGGACGCGCTCAACGCGCTCTACAACGTCACGTTCGAGATGGGGGGCGACTACCACGCGCGCTTCCTCCGGTTCCTTCAGTTCGCGCAGCGCGAGGATCTCATCCTCTGCGGCGCGATGACCGATCCCAAGGGCGACCGCCGCAAGGCGCCGGCCGAGCAGCCGGAGCAGTTCCTCCGCGTCGTGGAGCGCCGCAGCGACTCGATCGTGGTGCGTGGGGCGAAGATGCACCAGACCGGCGCGGTGAACTCGCACTGGATCCTCGCGATGCCCGGCCGCTCGCTCTCGGTGAGCGAGGCCGACTTCGCCGTGTCGTTCGCGATCCCGGTCGACCACAAGGGCATCACCATGATCTACGGCCGTCAGCCCAGCGACGACCGGCGGCACGGCTGCGACATGGACCAGGGCAACGCGCGCTACGGCGGCCAAGAGGCCGTGGTGATCTTCGACGACGTCGAGGTGCCGCTCGATCACGTGTTCATGCTCGGCGAGACGCACATGGCCACGCCGCTCGTCGAGTACTTCGCCGGCCACCACCGCGCGTCCTACGGCGGCTGTAAGCCGGGCAACGGCGACGTGCTCATCGGCGCCGCGGCGCTCATCGCGCGCCTCAACGGCACCGAGAAGGCGTCGCACGTGCGCGACAAGCTCGTCGAGATGGTGCACCTCAACGAGACGATGCACGCGGGCGGTCTCGCGGCGGGCGCGCGCTGTCACAAGACGCCGGCCGGCACGTACATGGTCGACCCGCTGCTCGCCAACGTCTGCAAGCACAACGTCACGCGCTTCCCCTACGAGATGACCCGCCTCGCCGAGGACCTCGCCGGAGGTCTGATGGTGTCGATGCCCGCGGCCGAGGACCTCGAGCACCCCGAGTACGGCGAGCTGCTGCGCAAGTACGTCACCGGTGCGCGCGGCACCCCCGAGGACCGTGTGCGGGTCCTGCGGCTCATCGAGAACATGACGTTGGGTCCGACGGCGGTCGCGATCCGCACCGAGTCGATGCACGGCGCAGGCTCACCGCAGGCGCAGCGGGTGCGGATGGAGGTACAGGCCAACCTCGACGAAAAGGTCGAGAACGCCGCGCGGATCGCCGGAATCTCCGACCTCGCTGGCGCGACCAGGCGTTGACGTACACTAGGGGGATGACCTTCCGCACTCTCTCCGCCCTCACGACCTTGCTCCTGATCGGTTGCGGCAGCGATGGCGCAACGGCGACCGAGTTCGACGAGGACACCGGCGGGATCCAGCCCGCCGACACGTCGACGGAAGAGACTGCCGCCGACACCGGCACGCCGCCGGCCGACGCAGCCGGCGACACCACGCCGCCCCCGGCCGACACGATGACGCCCCCCGCGGATACCCCGGCGGACACCCCGTCGACGACGACCTCGATGAAGTGCGGGACGTTCACCTGCACGGTCGGGACGCAGCAGTGCTGCGTGATCGCTGGCATCGGCGCGTGCATCAGCAGCGGCGCGGCGTGCGCGGGCGCGCGGTGGGGCTGCACCGCCCCGAGCAACTGCGGCTCGGGTCAGGTCTGCTGCGTGAGCGGCGCGGGCGGCGCGGGCGGCGGGTCTTGCACCGCGGCGGGCATGTGTCCCTCGACGACGACCTGCGCGACCAACGCCGACTGCAGCGGCTCGATGAAGAACTGCGTCGACATCGGCGCCGGCATCAAGGCATGCAGCAAGTGATCCCCGACGCTGCGCGGGCCGTGCTCGATGTGTGGTTCGAGGGCGCCACGGACGCGGCGATCGCGCCCGCCGTCGCCAAGCGCTGGTTCTCGCGCGACGAGGCGTTCGACTCCGCGCTCCGCGAGCGGTTCGCGCCCGATCTCGCGCGCGCCTCGCGCGGTGAGCTCGGGGGCTGGTGCAGCACGCCGCGCGGCGCGCTCGCGTTCATCATCCTGTGCGATCAGTTCTCGCGGAACTGCTTCCGCGGGAGCCCCGACTCGTTCTCGCGCGATGCGCTCGCGCTCCACACCACGCTCGCGGGCCTCGCGCGCGACGAGCACCTCGGGCTGACGACCGCCGAGCGGCTGTTCTTCCTCATGCCGCTCATGCACAGCGAGTCGCTCGCGATCCACGACGTGGCGGTGCGGGAGTTCTCCAGGGTCGTCGAGGAAGCGCCCCCCGGCGACGTGGACCGGGCGAAGTCGTCCCTCGACTACGAGCACAAGCACCGCGCCATCATCGAGCGGTTTGGCCGCTACCCACACCGGAACCAGGTCCTCGGCCGCCCCTCGACCGAGGCCGAAATCGCGTTTCTCGAGGAGCCCGGCTCCTCTTTTTGAGGCGGGCCGTTGACGGCGGCCCCGATCGGGGCCAAATCCCCGCCCGATATGGCGACGACCAATCCGAAGGATCTGCCGCGCGTTCACGAGGGCGACTGGACCGTCCCCAAGCTGATCGGTCTCATCTTCTTCACGCTCGGCTCGTTCCTCGTCTTCATCTACTACGTGTCGCCGTGAGGTTCGGCCGGCTCCTGCCGGCCGTTGTTCTTCTCGGGCCGCTCGGGCTGCTGCACTCGCGCGATGCCCGCGCGAACGAGCTGTCGTCCGCGACCCACACGTACTTCGAGGGTGAGAAGCAGAGCGGCGTCCTCTGGGGGAGCGTCGGCCTGCTCGCCGTCTCGTCGGGCGGCTACCTCCTCACGCGGAAGACGCCCGTCACCCGCGGCGCCGCCTACCCCCTCATCGTAGTCGGCGCCATCCAGACGATCCTCGGCGGCGCGCTCCTCCTCGGCACAGACGCGCGCATCCGTAAGAACGACGACAAGCTCGCGGCCTCGCCACAGCTCTTTCGCGACGAGGAGCTCGCGCGTATCCGCTCGGTGAACCGGACGTTCGTGATCCTCGAGATCGTCGAGGCTGCGCTGATCGTCGGCGGCACCACGCTGGCCCTCGCCACCCGCGACACGTGGCGCGGCGTCGGGATCGGCCTCGCGATCCAGGGCACCACCATGCTCGCCCTCGACGCGCTCGCCCACGCGCGTGGGGCGAAGTACGAGCGCGCGCTCGAGGGCGTTCAGCTCTCGGCCACGGCGCAAACGGTGAGCCTCGGCGGGGTGTTCTAACCAGACCCGGTCCGCGTTTTGGGAGGGAATCGGGGCGCGGATCAGGTCGGTAGCGCGTGACCGCGGGCAGGGCGTTAGGATGAACCGATGGACGAAGTGCTCCGAAAGAAGATCTGTCGTCTGATCGCTGGCATCGTCGTCGCCGACGACGACCTCGACGACAAGGAAGAGGCGTTCCTCGATCGGATGATGCTGAAGTTCGGGATCCCGCCCGCTCAGCGCGAGGAGCTCTTCCCGATCGTCGACAAGGACGAGGCGGTCACCGAGATGAAGTCGCTGCCAGCGGACGTGCAGCAAGAGGCGTTCACCCGTCTCGTCGAGGCCGCCTGCGCCGATGGCCAGGTGGTGCCCGAGGAGCGCGCGTATCTCGAGGCCGTCGGCGCCGCGATCGGCATCGACGGCAAGGGCGTCGAAGAGCGCGTGGTCGACGCGCTCAGTCGCGCGTAATCCGGCCGAGCACCGCGGTCATGGCCGCGGCGAAGGTGCGCGGCTCGGGGAGCAGGCTGACGACCAGCACGCCCTCGCGCTCGAAGTCGAAGAACCAGCCGGGTTGCACGAGCACGCCCTCGTCGTGCACGAGCACCTCGGCCCAGTCGTCGTGGGTGCGCGGCACCTCGAGCACCGCGGACCAGCCCCCATCCGCCGGCAGGCGCCGCACGCTCGGGTGGGCTGCGAGGAGCGCGTCGAGGGCCGCGAGGTTCTCGCCGACGCGCGCGCGAATCGCTCCCTGCACGACGGCGCGCTCGCCGAGAATGGTGGGCAGCGCACGCTGGATCGGCGTCGCCACCGACAAGTACGTGTCGGCGATGATCTCGAGGCGGCCGAACGCCTGCTCGACGGGACCCTCGGCGACGATCCACCCGAGCTTCAACTGCGGGAGCGCGCAAACCTTCGACAGCCCGCTGAGCACGAACGTCATGGCGTTGCCGCGGCCGGCGAAGGTGGGGAGCCAGTCGCCGGGGCCGTGGGCGTAGTCGCCGAACACCTCGTCGACGATCAGCGCGAGCCCGTGACGCCGGGCGAGCGCCTCGAGCGCCTCGGCCTCGGCGCGCCGCACGAACGTCCCGGTGGGGTTGTTGGGGTGGACGAGGAGGATCGCGCGCGTGTGGCTGTCGATCGCGCGTTCGAGCGCGGCGAGGTCGATCGCGAACCGCTCGTCACGCATGAGCGGGTAGGGCACCAGGCGCACGTCCTCGAGCGTGGCCAGGTAGTCGAAGAGGGGGTAGCTCGGCTGCGGCACCAGCACCGAGTCGTCGCGGTCGCAGAGGAGCTTGAACAGCCAGCTGTACGCCTCGCTCGTGCTCGCGCTGACGACCACGCGGGCAGGATCGATGGTGACGCCCTTGTCGCGGTAGTAGGCGGCGATGGCCGCGCGGGCGTCCTCGTGGCCGACCGCCACCGGTTCGTAGGTGGCGCCGCGCGGGTGGGCCAGCTCGCCGAGCATTTCTGCGCCGGGCGAGAGCCCCGCGCGCGTCGGGTTCGACTCGGTGAGATCGACGACGCTGCGCCGAGCGCGAGCTTCGCGGACTGCACGGGACAACGCGTTGTCGTCGAGCTTCCAACGCGTCCGCTCCGACAGCTTCGGCTCACGCATCGACGCCACGAAAAGCCTGTGACGCGCGGGCGACAACCGGCATCGTTATCTCGGTGCGGTTCCTCTCGCTGTCGGTGCTCCTGCTCCTCAAGCCCGGCGCTGTGCCGGCCGACTTCGTCGTGCACGACGCAGACGACAAATCGGCCAAGGTCAGCGCGCTGACCAAGGGCCACCCCACCATCGTCTTCTACGAGGACAAAGACGGCGGCGATCAGAACGAGCGCTTCAAGCAGCGGCTCGGCAAGCTGCAGGGCAAGAGCCCCACCGCGAAGAAGGTCTCGGTGCTCGCCATCGCCGACGTGAAGTCGTGGGACTTCTGGCCGGCCAAGGGCTTCGTGAAAGACGCGCTCCGCAGCGCGGGCAAGAAGGCCGGCATCACCGTGTGGGCCGATTGGAGCGGCGGCGGACGAACCTCGTTCTCCGCGTCGAGCAACACGTCCAACATCATCGTCCTCGACGCTGCCGGCAAGGTCGTGTGGGCGAGCACTGGCGGGCTCACCACGGTGCAAGAGGACGATCTCCTCAATCGGATCGACAAGCTCGGCACGTAGCGCACGCCCCCGGCACGTGCCGTGCAGCAGGGCGCGTTCCGATGAACGCGAAGCTCCTTCAGCGCTTGCTCCTCGCCGCGATTTCCTCGGCGTCACTGTCGTTGTGTGCCTGCTCGAGCACCGACGGCTGTGGAGGAACGGTTACTACCACCTATGCCATGGCGCTCTTGGACGACGCCGGCGTCCCCGCCGACGGCGGCGCGTCGGATGCGGGCCCGCGGCCGACGACCTGCGAAGCCGCGTGCGAGCGCTTCAACGACTTCGCCACGCTCCTCTCGTGCAGCTTCACCAAGCTGCAGGAGAAGGGGCAGACGGTCGACGCCGTCGAGTGCCGGACGCAGCCGATGTGCGAGGGTCGACGGCCGAGCGCGCTTCGCTCGCACGCCGAGGGCTCCGACTTCGCCGCCGCCGCGCACCTGGAAGCCGCATCGGTATACGCCTTCGCGCACCTGGCGAAGGAGCTCCGTCACCACGGCGCGCCTCGTCGCCTGCTCCGTGCGGCGCGTCGCTCGCGTCGCGACGAGGTCCGCCACACGCGCGCCACGACCGCCCTCGCGCGCCAACGCGGTCTCACGGTGGTGAGACCGGTCGTCGCCGCGATGTCGATCCGCTCGCTCGAGGAGATCGCGCTCGAGAACGCGATCGAGGGCTGCGTGCGCGAGACCTACGGCGCCCTCGCGGCGTGGTGGCGCGCCCGCCACGCGCCCGAGCGCGACGTCCGCGCCGCCTACCAACGCATCGCCCACGACGAGACCCGCCACGCCGCCCTCTCCGCCGATCTCGACCGCTGGCTCGCAGCCCGGTTGTCGCCCGCCGCGCGCGCCCGCGTGGGCGCGGCGAAGACGGCCGCCCTGGAGGAGCTTCGCGCGGAGCTGTCCGCAGCTCCGAGCGCGGTCCCGCCGATCGAGATCGTCCTTCCGATGCTGCGCGCGCTGCTTCGATAAGGAATTATCCACAATTACCGCTCCGCGGGGTACGCTCGCCGGACGGAGGAAGTGATGAGGAAACTGTTGGCGCTCGCCTACTGTGTCTCGCTGATCGCTTGCAAGGACGAGTTCCAGAAGGCAGAAGCCGAATGCCCGGACTCGTCCGATAGCAACCTCGAGACATGCCTGGCCGTGTGCGCGCGCCCCGGCAAGCTGCCAAACACCGGGGCGCCCAAGTTCGCGGCGGCGTGTCACAAGGCGCTCGATGCGATGGAGAAACACGCCTCGTCGTGTGACGGCAAGAGCGCGGCGCCGACGTGCAAGAAGCTGTGCTCCCGACTCAAGGGGCCGATCAACGCGGTTACCAAGGAGCATGCGGGGGACGATGTGGTCGTCGTCCTCGGCAACAAGCTCGTCGATATTTGCGGTGAGTAGTCGGCTCGGGTCGCGTGCGGGTGATCGCGGGCCGATCATTTTGCAGGCTCCCTTGCGCGGCTTCGCGTTGCTCTTCGTCTTTGTCGCCGCGTGTCAGCGCCCGAAGCGGGAAGAGATCGCGATCGTCCCGGACCCGCCGAAGGTCGTCGACACAGGCGTCGTCGACACCGGCGTCGACGCGAAGCCGATCGAGGGCGCGACCCCCATCGAAGTGACGCGCGGTGAGCTGCGGCTCGTCGCCGCGCACGACAACCGGGTTTGGTGGCTCACCAAGGACACCCTGAGCTCCACCGACTTCGATGGCACGACGGCGAAGGTCGCCGCGATCGAAGACCACCGTCTCGTCGCGGCGTCGCCTGCCGGCGCGGCGTGGCTCACCTACGACAAGAAGTGCTCGAGCAGCTGCAAGGCGACGGTGGTCGCCGCGTTACACGGCGGACCGGCGAGCAGCGTCGTGTCGAGTTGCCGGAGTACATCAAAGGGCTGCACCTTTTTGAAAACGACCTCTTTGTCGTGAGCTCCGGCACGGTGGCCGCCGGTCACCCGACGGACGGGCGGATCCTCTCGTTCAACCTGGCGACGCGGGCGCAGAGGGTCGTGGTGGGCCACCGGCGCAGTTTGTTTCGTGGATGCACCGCCAACGCGAAGCACGTGTACTTCGTGGAGCAGGACGACACCGGCGCGACGTTGCGGCGCGTGCCGCGCGCGTCGGGCGCGTGCCGCGCGCGTCGGGCGCGTGCCGCGCGCGTACATGAAGAGCGGCGACCAGCTGAGGCCGATGGGTTATGACGAGGCGTCATCGCGGTCGACGGTCACGACCTCGTGCTGGTGACCGATGCGGGTCGCAGAACGATCGCCCACTCGCCAGGCGACGTCTGGACCGCGATGGTCGCGGGGAGGACCGTCGTTTGGGAATCCTCCGCGCAGAACCCGGCCGACCTGAAGGGCGAGGTCGTCCTCTTCCGCGCGCCGCTCCCGTGACGGGGTCACGCAACTTCTATTGGGCGGCGCGCTTCGCGCCTGCGAGCATCAGGCCGGAGATCGCGCCGTACGCGTCGGTCCACGCGCGCTCCACGCGTGGCGTCCACGCGTCCTTCGCGATCTCCGCGAGCGTCGCGAGCAAGCACTCCCCGACCCACGGGTACATCTCCTCGGTGACGCCGTACTCGACGTGCTTCGCCCCCATCGCAGAGAGGGTCTCCTGCAACCACGACGCGTCCTCGACGTGATCGACGACGGCGACGATCGCGTCCTGGAGCATCTTCTGCTGTCGCTCCGGCGCGTTGTGGGAGAACAGCGGCCGCGCGGCCGGGTACCGTTCGAACAGAATCTCGTAGAAACGCTTGGTGATCGCGGGCTCGCGGCTCGCGACGAGCGCGAGGCTGTCGCGCAGGGCTTCGGCGTCGAGGGACATGGGGTGACCTCCCGCCGGCGACGATACGGGACCCGGGCGACTCGGCCACTCCCCCGGAATGGGCTATTCGGCAGCCCGTTTCGCGTCATCGCGAGGCGCGCAGGGGGGGGCCCGCGAGACACTGGCGGAGAGCGACTACGCGCCGACCTCTGCGAGCACCGTGGCCAGCTTAGCCGCCAGGTCCTGCCCACGATCGTAGCCTCGTTCGCTGATCTGGCGGAGTCGTAGACGCACGCGTTCGAGGTTCAGGGGAGGGCTGCTTGCCACGAGAGCGCGGGCATCGATTCGGTCTTGAAGTCGTTTGTCCGTCATCGAGAGGATCTTCATCGCGAGCAGCTCCTCGCGCTGCGCAACGGCGATGTCCCCCGCCTCGGGGAGCGTCATGATTGTCGCGCCGAGGACAATCTCGGGCTCGATACCGCTACTGCCGCACAGGATGTCGACCAAGATCCCGGCGCGGGTGCGCATGCGAACCGTCGCGATGCGCTGCGCGGTCTCGTGTTCGAGCAGCGTGTCGATGCGATAACCGGCTGCGCGAAGGTCGCGGACCAGTAACTCGATCGCGCTGTCGTCGAGCGCGACGGCGAGATCGACGTCGCGTGTAAAGCGAACCTCGCCGCGTGCGGAGACTGCGAGACCGCCGACGAGGGCGAACGCCGTTTGGCGCTTGCGCAGGACCGCGGCCACCTCGCCGAGCGCCGCGAGCGGCGTCGGTTCACTCATCGCGGGCCAACCAGCGGTCCAGCAACTCGTCGAGCTCGGCTTCGCTCGCTCGGGGATGCTGCTCGCGGAGACTGACGCGCTTGAGGCGAATGCCGCTCTCCATCATGGCGAGCGCCTGGAGGAGCCGCACCTCGACGGCCGGATCCTGTTCGCGAATCACCCTGCGATCGTAGCACCGCCCGTATCGAGCCCGATCAGCGCTCCGCGTCACGCGCCGGGTCGAGGCTGGCAAAAAGCCAGCAATGTCGTGTACTTTCGATTTCTGAGCCGGTCTTCCGCCCGCGTGGCCTCTTTATGAGCGAGATGAACACGCCCCGAGTCGCCGCCGTACCGGCCGACGACGCCACCCTCGTCGAGCAGGCGCGGCGTGGGGACGAACGGGCGTTCGCCTCGCTCTACCGCCGGCACGCGCGCTACGTAGCCGGGGTCGTCTATCGCTTGCTCGGGAACGACGAGGAGGTCGACGACGTCCTCCAGGAGGCGTTCACCGACGCGGCGCTCGCGCTCGACGATCTGCGCGAGCCCGCCGGGTTTCGTCCGTGGCTCGTGCGCATCGTGATCAATCGGGTGCACAAGCGCCTGAGCAAACGCCGTCGCTTTCGTTTCTTATCGCGTGCTGTCGAGCTGGTGATGCCGCGCGCATCGAATCCGCACGACCAACGCCTGGTGGAGGAGCTCTACCAGGCGCTCGACCAAATTCCACCCGACCTCCGCGTGCCGTGGGTCCTTCACCATGTCGAGGGCGAGACGCTGCCCGACGTCGCCAAGCTGTGCGACGTCTCCCTCGCGACCGTGAAGCGACGCATCGCCGAGGCCGAAGTGCGTGTGAATCGGAGGACGTCATGAGCGGCGAAGAACGCTGGGCACGAGTGAAGCGATCGATGGAGCCCGCGTGGAACGACCTGCGCGAGCAGCGCGTGCTCATGCGCGTGCAGGACGAGAAGCGCGCGCGCCTCGCGAAGAAGCCGCTGCCGGTGATGTGGATGGCGGCGGCGGCCGTGCTCCTCGCGGCGGTGATCGGGCTCGCCACCTACAAGCTCCGCGGGACGCCGCAGCCGGTCGCGGTCGCGCCGACGACGCCGACGATGCAGCTCGCCGACGGCTCCGAGGTCGCGCTGGTGAAGGACGCGCAGGTGAAGCTCGAGGAGCAGGGCGACGAGCAGGTGCGCCTCACCCAGACGGGCGGCGAGGCCCGCTACGACGTCAAGCCGAACCCCAAGCGCAAGTTCGTGGTGCACGCCGGGGACGTGACCGTCCGCGTGCTCGGCACCGCGTTCAGCGTGACGATGCAGAGCGGCAAGGTGCGCGTGCACGTGCTCCGCGGGCGGGTCGAGGTCGAGGGCGGCGGCAAGACCACCGAGCTCTCGATCGGCGAGACGCTCGAGGTCCCCGCGGTGCGTCCGGTGGAGCCGACAGTGAGCGCGCCCCCGCCGCCGACGGTGGACAAGAAGCCCGCGCCGCCCACCGTCGAGGCGCTGCTCGCCAAGGCCGACGAGGCCCGCGCCGCGCACCGCTACGACGAGGCCGCCACCGCGCTTCGCACGATGATCACCACCTATCCGAGCGATGGTCGCATCGCGAGCGCGCTCTTCACGCTCGGGCGCGTGGAGCGCATGCGCGGCAAGCACGGCGCCGCAGCCGAGGCCTTCGCCCGTTGTCATGGCGCAGCCCCGCACGGCGCCCTGGCCGAGGACGCGCTGGCCGAAGAGGCCGTGTCGTGGAAGAGCGCGGGGAACGCCGCCAAGGCACGTGCCGCGGCGCAGCGATACCTCAAGGCGCACCCCTCGGGGCCGCACGCCGCGCGTATGATGCCTCTGACCGAATGAGACGAGCGGCGCTGGTCGTGGCGATGACTGCACTGGCTACGCGAGCACGCGCCGATGGGGTGCGTGTCGACGCGGAGGGTTGCGGCTCGCTCGACAGCGCCGAGGTGGAGCGCCTGGTCTCGGTCGACCTCGCCGCGGTGATCGACGAGCGCAAGGACTCGTTCCCGCCTGCGCGGGTCACGTGCGACGGCAACAAGCTGCGGATCGTGATCGAGGATCCGGTGACCGCGAAGAAGCTCGAGCGCGAGCTGCCGCTGCCCAAGGGCAAGGGGCGTGAGCGCACGTTCGCGCTCGCGATCTCGCAGCTCTATCTCACGTCGTGGGCCGAGCTCGCGCTGCCGCCGCCGCCCGAGCCGGTCGGTCCGCCGAAGGACGCGCCGGGCAGCAAGGCCGCGACGATCATCATCCAGAAGAAGGTGCTGCCGCCGCCCTCGTGGAACGCCGAGGGCGTGCTCTCCGGCATCCTGCGCTCGCGCGGCGGGCACGGGCTCAACGACGTCGGCGGCTCGTTCCGCGCCACGGCGTATGCGCCGAGCGGCTTCGGCGCGTTCGTCACCGCGGGCTTCGAGGCCATGCGCGTCGAGCGGGTGCGTGGGAACGTGGACGCGTCGATCGCGTCGATCGGCCTCGGCGGCGCGTATCGCTCGCCGGGGATGCTGGCGATCGACGTGCGCGCCGGCGCGTCGCTCGTGTTCGTGCGTGTGGACGGGCGACCTGGGAGCGAACGGACGATCGCCGGCGGCGGGCTCGGCACGGCGATCGACTTCGCGGCGGCGCTCGGTCCGACGCTCCTCGTCGGGCCGTTTCGGCTCGGGGTCGAGGGGCAGCTCGGGTTCATGGTGCCGCGCGTGACGGCGGATGTGCGCGGGGAGGATCCCGTGAGCTTTCACGGGGCTTGGGTGGGGGGGGCTGCGTTTGTGGGGCTTGGGTTTCGATGAGGGGGGGGTGGAGGAGTGTGTTTAGGCGCTCGCTTACGCGCGCGCCTGTTTGGGCTGTCCTCTTCTGTGGTTGTGGGTTGCATGTGGAGGCGTTGTTCGACTTGCCGGACGGGGCGGTGAGCGGCGATGGGGGGGGCGAGGACTCTGCCTCCACGACCGATGGATTTCCCGACGACGCGCCGGTGGGCACCGGCTCCGGGGTCGCGGCCGGGCAGTATCACTCGTGCGCCGTCGTCACCGGCGCGCTCTTCTGCTGGGGCGACAACGCCGACGGCGCGCTCGGTCTCGGCGACACGGCCTCGCGCGATCAGCCGACGCGGGTACGGGTGGCGCAGGCGATCGCCGAGGTCAGCGGCGGCGAGCGCTTCACCTGCTTCCGCACCGACGGCGGGCAGGTGTACTGCATGGGCACCAACGGGCGAAACGAGCTCGGTCTCGGCGACATCGAGCGTCGCCTGTCGCCGACGCTGGTCACGCTGCCGGGGCCCGCAAAACAGGTCGCCGCGGGGTTCGAGGGCGCGTGCGCGATCGTCTCCGACGGCGCGCTCTACTGCTGGGGGCAGAACCGCGAGGGCCAGCTCGGCCAGGGCGAGTGGCCGCCGGTGCTCGGCGCGCGCCCGCTGCGCGTCGGCACGAGCAACGATTGGACGAAGATCGCGCCGGGGCAGGGGCACACCTGCGGCATTCGCGCGCCGGGCTCGCTGTGGTGCTGGGGGCGCAACACCGACGGCCACCTCGGGCAGGGCGACGGCGCCGAGATCCAGATCCGCGCGCCCGCGCGCGTCGGTGCGGCGAGCGACTGGATCGACGTCGAGACCGGGCAGGACACGAGCTGCGGCGTGCGCGCCGACGGCTCGCTGTGGTGCTGGGGCGTGAACAACTTCGGCCAGATCGGCGCGCCCACGTCCACGCCGTTCGTCACCACGCCGCGCCGCGTGAACGCCGACACCGACTGGGCGTCGGTCAGCGTCGACACGTTCAACGTCTGCGCGCGCAAGCGCAACAACGCCCTCTACTGCATGGGACGCAACGTGGAGGGCGCGGTCGGCGTGGGGGACAACGTCGATCGCGCCACGCCCACCCGCGTCGGGACCACCGCCGACTTCGCGTCGGTCAGCACCGGGCGGTTCCACACCTGCGCGCAGAAGACGAGCGGGGTCGTGGCGTGCGCGGGCGCGAACGACCGCGGTCAGCTCGGCGTCGGCGATCTCGAGCGCAGGAACGCGCTCACGAACACGAAGTAGCCGCTACTTCATCGCGAGCAGGAGCTTCCCCCGCGTCCCGCGCCCCTCGATCGCGCGGTGCGCCTCGGCCGCCTGCTCCATCGTCACCACCCGATCGATGTGCGGCTCGATCGCGCCGTCTCGATGCCACTCGAAGAGCTGCGCCATCGCCCGATCGAGCCGCGGGAGATCGTCCCACAGGAGCAGCACCTGCACGCCGGCGATGCCGCGGTTGTCCTCGATGAGCTGGAACGGGTGATAGACGCCGCCCTTCACCAGCTCGACGCCCGCCCGCAGGAACGACATCGGATCGCGGTGCGGCGGCGCGACGCCCGCGGCGCCGATGGTGACCGCGAGCCCGCCGCGCGCGAGGCAACGGTAGCCCTTGCGGAGACCCTCGCCGCCGAGCGAGTCGAGCACGAAGTCGACGCCGCGACCGCCGGTGAGGCGCGCGATCTCCTTCTCGAAGTCGCTCTTCGCGTAGTTGATCGCGTGGTCGAGGCCGCGCTCGCGCGCGAACGCGAGCTTGTCGTCGGAGGACGCGGTGCCGTAGGTCGTGACGCCGAGGTGCTTGCAGATCTGCAGCGCCGCCAGGCCCACGCCGCCGGCGACCGCCTGGATCAACACCGAGTCGCCGCGCCGCACGCGCGCGACCTCGCACAGCGACTGCCACGCGGTGATGTACACCGCCGGGATCGCCGCGGCGTGCTCGAGCGACATGCCCGCGGGCAGCTTCCACGCGCGCCTGGCCTCGACGATGACCTGCTCGGAGTAGGCGCCGAACCGGCTCACTGCCGCGATGCGATCGCCGACCGCGTGCGACGTCACGCCCGGCCCGACGGCGCTGACCGTCCCGGACAACTCGAACCCCACGCAGGTCGGTAACGGCGGCGCCCATTTGTAGAAGCCGCGCCGCGCGAGCACATCGGCGTAGTTAATCCCGGCGAACGCGACGTCGACGGCGAGCTCTCCCGTCCCGGGCGTGCGCCTCGTAACGGTTTCGATCTCGAGTACGTCCGCTTCACCGAACCGGCGGAAGATCACGCGTCGCACTCGGGCAGCGTACACTGCCGCCCGTGCGCCGTTCGCTCCTCCTCCTCCTGATCGTCTTTGGCTGCCGCAAGGCCACGGTCGAGGTACGCCCCGACGACAAGCGCTCGGGGCCGCCGCGCGTGACCTGCAAGCTCGTCGAGCCGATCGCCACGGCGACGGTGCCTGCGCGCTGCGATCTCACGATCGACAAGGTCGTGCAGGTGCACGCCGGCGAGTCGCTCGAGATCGGCGCCGGCGCGAAGGTCACCTTCGCCAAGGGCGCGGGCCTCGTGCTCGACGGCGGCACGCTCAAGGCGAAGGGCACGACCGAGGAGCCGATCGTGTTCACGAGCGCGACGCGCGTGGCGGGCGACTGGACCGGGATCGTCTTCCGTCACCGACCGTATGCGCTCTCGCCGAAGCTCGCGAAGCCCGACGCGGGCACCGACGCCGAGCCGCCGCCCCCGAACAGCGAGTCCGCGCTCGAGCACGTGGTCATCGAGTTCGGCGGCGCCCGCGCCGAGGGCCTCCCCGCGTATCGCAAGGAGACCGCGGGCCTCTTCGTGATGCCGTTCGTCGGCGACACCGTCGCGCTCTCGCACGTCAAGCTGCGCAACAACGCGGGCTACGCGCTGTGGATCGACGGCGAGCAGGCGGTCACCAAGCTCGAGGCGATCGATTTCGACACCGGCTCGGTGAAGGTGCCGATCGGTCTCGCCGACGTGGTGAGCGCCGCGCCGGCCGGGACGATCACGTTGTTCGGCGCGCTCGAGAAGTCGCTGGTGCTGCCGAAGCGCGCCTACCAGTTCGATCGGTGGACCACCGTTCGGTCCAAGGGGACGGCCGTCACGCTCGAGATCGAGAAGGGCAGCACGATCCGGTTCCCGAAGGGGGCGAGCGTCAACTTCCACGGCACCAGCTCGTCGCCCGTGAAGCTGATCGCCAATGGCGTGACGTTCACCTCGAGCGAGCCCACTCCGGCGCCGGGCGACTGGGAGCACTTCTCGTTCGGCAGCGACAGCGCGGCGGAGATCGACGGCTCGACGTTCGAATACGGCGGCGGCAGCTCCAAGGGCTCTTCCGGGTTGATCCGACTGCCCTTCGACGAGTCGAAGATGAAGCTCGTCAACAACACCTTCCGCCACATCACCGGCGCAGCGTTCGAGTCGAACAAGGACTGCAAGCCCTGGGAGAGCCCGACGCTGAAGAACACGTCGACCGGAAAGCTGTGCGAGGACGGCGTGTTCGCCAAGGGGTTCGGCGCCATCGGCATCCTCGGCACGCTCGGCTCCTCGGGCCCGTCGGTCTCCAAGATCTTCGGCGAGGGGAAGTTCGACGACACCGCGATGATCGGTGTGCTCGGTAGCGAGCCCGGCATGGGCGGGCTCGGCAGCGCCGGCGGCGGCTACGGCGGCGGCGGTCTGGCCGGCACCGGGCCCGGCGGCGGCGGCAGCTACGGCGGCATCGGCATCGGCAGCGGCGGCGGCAGCGTCGACGTGGGCGGGCCCAAGTCGAAGGTGGTCGAGTCCTCCATCACCGCGTCCGGCGGCCTCCCCGCGGACGTCGTGCGCAAGGTCGTGCGCGGGCGGATCGGCTCACTGCGCGCGTGCCACTCGAGCGGCAGCGGCACGATCACGGTGTCGTTCACCATCGACGAGAACGGCGGCGTCACCTCCGCGAAGGTCAGCGGCGGCAGCCTCACCGATTCCTCCACGCGCTCGTGCGTGCAGGGCGTGTTCTCGGGCATGTCGTTCCCCAAGCCCGAGGCCGGCGGCAGCACGACCGCGACGGCCACGCACGACTACTCCTGACGCACGAGCCCGTCGGCGGCGACGTAGCTCTTGAACTCTTTTCGCGACGTCATCTGCTGGATGAGCACGACGCGGTCCTTGAGGACGTCGAGGTCGAGCAGATCGGCGGTGAGCGTGATCGCCGGGCCCCACGGGGTCGACTTGCCGGCGCGGTCGATCGCGAGCTGCACCTTGAGGTCGCCGTCGCCGCCGATCGTGAGCGCGGCGCCGCCGGGGAGCACGCGGTAGGCGAACGCCGGACCCACGCTGCGCCACGCGTTGGCGGTGCCGAGCGCGACGGGGTTGCGCACCAGGGCCGCCGGGCACATCGCCGTGGGGCCGACCGCCTTCTCGTTGCACACCGGGTGGATGAGGAGCGTGCCGTCGCTCGCGATGGTGATCGCGTCGGTCGCGAGCGCCGCGACGGTGCCCTCGGCGTGGAAGACGCCGTCTTTTGCGATCGTGTACACCGAGTGGGTCTTCGCGTCGTTCTCGCACAGCAGCACGCCGATGCCGCCCGCTGTGAGGATGCGGATCGGAGCGCAGCCCGCCGGCAGATCGATCGGCGCCTTCGCCTGCGTCATCCATACGTGCGGCCACCGCTTGAAGGGCCTCTGGCACAAGCCCTTGCCGTCGCGATCGCACGCGCCGTCGGTGTAGAAGCCGACCTGGTTGTTGGTGTTGCGCGGCTCCTCGCCGATCGAGGCGCGCACGCACGTGACGCCGCTGCACGCGCCGCCGCGCCGACGGCCGCGGCCGAAGCCGCCCATGCCGACGCCGCCGAGGCCACCCTTCTGACAGGAGCCGGGCTTGCCGGTGATCCCCTGCTTGTCCGGCGCCGGAGCCGGCGGCGAGGTGTGGGTCTTGAGCGAGCTGCTCGAGAACGCTCCGGGGAAGGCGGACACGTTGAGCGCGCTGCCCCATTCGCTGCCCGAGAACGGCGAGCCGTACTCGCCGTCCCACTCGTTCCACGTCTTGCCGTCGCTCGAGAGGATGCCGCCGGGGCAGCCGTTGCCGTAGATGTGCGAGCCGATCTGCTGCACGTTCTTGGGCATGAAGACGGAGGGGGTGAACGCGGCGCCGTCCTTCGCGATGAGGAACGCGCGCTCTCCGGCCTTGTCGCTGCCGACGACCGCGATCAGGCCGTCGTTGCGCGCGTAGACCTCGTCGATGGAGAGATCGCCGGCGGGCTTCACCTTGGTGAACGTCTTCCCCGAGTCCCTGGTGATGTGGAGCGTGCTCGCGTCGGCCGCGACGACCATCCCGTCGGTGACCGAGAAATCCGCGGCGTAGGGGATGGAGAGCACCTTCTGGAACTTGCCGTTCTTCGCGTCGACGAGATCTGCGGCGCGCGACAGCGAGTCCTTGGTGCCGACCCACAGCGCGTCGCTCCCGTCGAGCGCGACGAGCTTGCTGTCCTTCGGCGTGACGATGGGGCCGAGCAGACCGCGGTCGACGTGGAACGCGAGGCCGCCCTGGAAGAGGGCTGCCCTGCTCCCGAACGTCGTCGGCGTCTCGCTGCGGCCGAGGCTGAAGGGGTGGTCGAGCTTGCTGTACCCCCACACCTCGTCCTCGCGCCACGACGCCTTCGCCGCCGATGTCGCGACGAGCGCGAGCGGCGGTCCGCTCCCCGGCTTCGCGGGCGGCGGCGGCTCCTTTCCGCCGAGGCCGAGCACGCCGATCGGGCGGGTGCGATCGATGAGCGTGCCGTCGCCGAGCTGCGCGTTGTCGTTGGCGCCCCAGCACACCACCTCGTCGTTGGCGCGGAGCGCGCACGCGTGGTCGAAGCCGACGGCGATCTCAACCGCGTCGGTCAGGCCCGCGACCGGATTGTTCGCGTAGGTGTTCGTCGTCCCGTCGCCGTGCTGGCCGTATTTGCCCTCGCCCTCGCAGAACACGCGCTTGTCGCGGTGGAGCCAGCACGTGGTGCGACCGGCGGCGACGCGAAAGTGATCGTTCTGCTTCTTGTCGGTGACGACCGGGTACTTGCCCTTGTCGTAGCCGCCGGGCAGGTGATGGCCGTTGCCCCAGCACGCGCGGTAGCCGCTCGCGCGCACGACGCAGGTTAACGAGTCGTCGGTGGAGACGGCGATCGCGTCCTCGATCCCCGGCACGCGGACGAATTTGCCCACGCCGCCGACGGCGCCGAGGCTGTTGCTCCCCCAGCAATGGACGGCGCCGTCGTTCGCGACGAGGCAGGTGTGATCGCGCGCGGCGCTCACGTCGATGATCGCGCTCCCCGCGACGGGCAGCGGCTCCTTCTGCAGCTTGCCCTCGTAGTCGAACCGCACGATCGAGTCGCCGGCGAGCATCGTGAGGGCGGTCCCTCCGCCCGCGAACACGCGGGTGACGCCGGTGATGTTGGGGAGCTCGGTCGCCGTCGTGCGCGAGAGCGCCAGCTTGTTGAAATCTCCCGCGCCCCAGCACGCGACGGTGCCGCCCTTCTTTCGCGCGCAGACCATGTGCGCGCTCACCGCGAGCTCGACCGCGTCGGTGAGGTTCGCGATCGTCGCCGGCCGCACCGGCGTCGTGAGCCCACCCTTGAGCCCGACGCTCGGCGCCACGAGCGCGCCCGCGCCCCAGCACGTCACGGTGCCGTTGGCGCGGAGCAGGCACGTCTGCCACGCGTCCGCCGCGAGGCGGTGTTGCACCGGCGTGCGCGCGATCGGCGAGGGCGGCGCGTCGCCCTTCTCGGGCGGAGCTTCCGCGATCGCCACGCTCGCAGAGGTGCTCGGCGCGGCGCTGGCGAGCGTGGGGGGCGGCGCAGCGACGCGACGTTCCTCCGCGGCGGGAGCGCAGGAGACGAGGAGCAGGAGAGGGAGCACGCGCATGCGACTGGGAGGGTCGCATGGTTTCGGCACTACGTGGGGTGACCGACGGGACTTGAACCCGCGACAACCGGAGCCACAATCCGGTGATCTACCAACTGATCTACGGCCACCACACCTTCCCGAGGGAAGGGGCGCGTACCTTAGCGAGCGATCTGCCCGCCCGCAACTAGGAGCGTGTCGGGCGAAAACGACGGGGCCGCGCGTGTGAGCGCGCGGTTGCCCTTCGCCTCCATTCGACGGGGCCGCGCGTGTGAGCGCGCGGTTGCCCGTGCAAGCAACCGCGGGCTTACGCCCGCGGCCCCTTCACCTTCGGGCCCTTCGCCTTCGGCCCCTTCGGCCTACGGGGGAGCGCTGGGCCCGGGCGGGGGCGGGACGGCGGCGGGGGCGCCGCTTGCGCCGAAGGTGGCGAGGAACTGGAAGAGGTAGCGCTGGTGCGCGTGGCCGACCGTGTCCCAGTTGGGCGCGGTGAGGCCCTTCTCGACGCAGGTGATGAGCTTCTTGCGCTGCGCGGCCGGCATCGAGCTGCCGTCCTTGCCCTCTTTGAGCTTCATCTTCTTGCGCTTGAAGCTCACGTCGACGATCACGTTGACCGTTTGCGTGGCGGTGAGCGGCGGGAGGCACGAGGCGACGCGGTCGGCGATGGCCTTGGTGACGAGCTCTTCGATCGCGCCGAGGTGATCGCACTTCTCGGGCGCGGTTTTGGCGGGGCCCGGGTCTTGGCACTTGAGGTAGCGGGGCTCGCCGAAGGTGACGAGGCGACCGCCCGCATCGACCGCGACCGACGCGCCCGCGTCGCCGAAGATGACGGTGGGCTGCGCGCCCTCTTCGACCGAGCCGCTCGCCGACGCCGCGCCGGCGTGGTCGTTGCCGCGCTTCTTGTTGCGGCCCCAGAGGAAGAGCGGGACCGCGACGATGGCGATGCCGACGATGAGCGCGAGCGCCGCTTGCAGGCGCACGTCGCGCTGCACGCGGCCGCCCAGGGTGGGCGTGCGGCTCGAGGGCGCGGACGTGGGCGGCGGGAGCGGGGTCACGGCGGAGTCGAGGGAGTTAGTCCCGCCGAGTCGACGTCGCAACTCGGAGCGCGGCTCCGGGCGGACACAGCCTGTCCGGGCGCCTTTCGGCTCTCCGATACGCGCGCTAACGCAGGCTCGGTGGACGTCGAGCTCAACGAGCCGCAAGCCGAGGCCGTCGCGCACGTCGACGGCCCGCTCCTGGTCTTCGCCGGCGCCGGCTCCGGCAAAACGAGGGTGATCACCTACCGGATCGCCAACCTCGTCGCGACCCACCACGTCCCGCCCTATCGCATCCTCGCGGTCACCTTCACCAACAAGGCCGCGGCCGAGATGCGCGAGCGCCTCCGGCACCTGCTCGGCGAAGACATCGTCAGGGACCTGTGGGTCGGCACCTTCCACGCCACCTGCGCGCGCCTCCTCCGCCGCCACCACGCGGCGGTCGGCCTCGGCCGCGACTTCGTCATCTACGACGACGCCGACCAGCGCAGCCTGTGCAACCGCATCTGCAAGGAGCTCAAGCTCGACGACAAGCGCTACCCGCCGCGCATGCTCCTGTCCCTCATCCACGCGCACAAGCAAGAGGACCGGGGCCCGAGCGAGATGACCGTGCAGTCCTACCTCGAGGACGTCGCGGTCAAGGTCTACACCGCCTACGAGGCGCACCTCCGCTCTGCCAACGCGTGCGACTTCGACGATCTCCTGCTGCACATCCTCCACCTCGTCGAGCGCAACGACCCAGAGCTCGGCGACGAGCTGCAGTTCCCGCCCCCCGAGCTCGACCTGGCAGACGAAGCGGGCGCGGCGATCCGGCGCCAGTTCAAATACGTGCTGGTCGACGAGTTCCAGGACACCAACGCCGTGCAGTATCGCCTGGTGCGCGCCATGGTCCGCGCGCACGGCAACCTCGCCGTCGTCGGCGACGACGACCAGAGCATCTACTCCTGGCGCGGCGCCGACGTGCGCAACATCCGCGGCTTCTCCGAGGACTTCCCCGACGCGAAGGTCGTGCGCCTCGAGCAGAACTACCGCTCCACCAAGCGCATCGTGCGCGCCGCGCTCGGGGTGATCGCGCCGTCGCCGCAGCGCGTCCCCAAGGACCTGTGGACCGCGAACGACGACGGCGACAAGATCGAGGTGCGCGCCTGCACCGACGAGCGCGACGAGGCCGCGAAGGTCGTGCGCACCGTGCAGGCGTGGGGCGAGGAGTGGTCGCGGCGCGAGATCGCGGTGCTCTACCGCACCCACGCGCAGTCCCGCGTGCTCGAAGAGGCGCTGCGCGGAAGCCGCGTCCCCTACAAGATCATCGGCGGCCTCAAGTTCTTCGACCGCGCCGAGATCAAAGACCTCCTCTCGTACCTCCGCCTCACGGTGAACCCCCGGAGCGACGTCGACCTCCTCCGCGTGATCAACACGCCCACCCGCGGCATCGGCGACACCACGGTCGATCGCGTGCAGGCCGTCGCCCACGGGCAGCCGCTGCTCGACGCCGTGCGCCTCGTCGCGAGCGGCAAGGTCGAGGCCGGGGTCGCGTCCGCCGCGCGCAAGAAGCTCGCGGCGTTCGTCGAGATCGTCGACGACCTGCAGAAGAAGATGCCCGGGCTCTCCCCGGCCGATCTCGCGTCGTATGCGGTGGAGCGCAGCGGCTACGCCGGCATGCTCCAGGCCGAGGGCAGCGCCGAGGCGCAGACGCGCGAAGAGAACCTCGCCGAGCTCGTCGGGTCGATCCGCGATTACGAGCAGGCCGCGCAGGCCGAGGGCGTCGAGGTCTCGCTCGCCGGCTTCCTCGAGCGCACCGCCCTCATCAACGTGGGCGACGACGTGAAGACCGACGACGCCGTCACCCTGATGACGGTCCACGCCGCCAAGGGCCTCGAATACCGCGGCGTGATGATCGTCGGCCTCGAGGACGAGCTCTTCCCCAACAAGGGCTTCCGCGCGCAGGACGAGGACGGGAGCAGCGAGGCCGACGACCTCGAAGAAGAGCGTCGCCTCGCCTACGTGGCGATCACCCGCGCCCGCGAGAAGCTGATCCTCTCCTACGCCGCGCAGCGCACGCTCTACGGGCAGACGCGCTACGGGCGGCCGAGCCGCTTCCTCAAGGACCTACCGAGAGAAGACGTGGTGCAGGTCGGCGGCCGGAGCGACGCGAACGTGCCGCGCGGGTGGGGCAACGCGCCGCCGATGCAGCAACCCAAGCGCGGCGAGCAGGAGTGGCGTCACCCGATGTGGGTGAGCAACCCGCCGCGGAACGTCGAGCGCACGGTCGGCGAGCGCTTCGTCGAGCACGACGACGAAGAGGGCCCGCGCCTTCGCCGCGGCATGACGGTGCGCCACAAGAAGTTCGGCGACGGCGCCGTGATCGAGACGGTCGAGGGCCCGGAGCCCAAGGTCGTCGCAGATTTCCCGGGCTGGGGGCAGATGACGATCCTGATGCGGTTCGTGCAAATCGTGGAGTGACGGGCACGCTTGGTGCTTCGTCCCGTGTCATGCGGAACGAGCTGCAGCGCCTTCGGTATCTGTTTGCGATGGCTCTGACCGCCGCTGGCTGCGGCGATTCCGAGGGATCCTCCACCACGAAAGAGGACTGCTCGCAGGCCTGCCAGTGCTACCGCCCGCCGCCGCCCGAGGTCGTGCGCAAGCCCTATGCGCCGAAATGTGCCGCGGCGGCCGACGCGGGTGACGCCGGTGACGCGAGCGGCGACGCGGCCGACGCGACCGACGCGGCCGACGCGACCGACGCGAGCGACGCGCCGTGCGAAGAGTATTTCGACTGCAACGAGGTGTGCGGCGTGTCGCCGACAGGTTTCGGCGGCTTCACCAACTGCCGTCTGCTCACCAGCGACGCCGGCAAGCCCGAGATCGAGTGCACCTTCGCGTCGCCGCCGTGCGGTCGCATGACCGAGGGGCAGGGCTCGATCGCGGCGCCGCGCGACGTGGCGTCGTGGCTGTCGTCGGCCGCGTGGCTCGAGGCATCGGCGGTCGAGGCGTTCGAGCGACTCGCCCACGAGCTGTCGTTCCATCGCGCACCACGAGAGCTGGTGCGCGAGGCGTCGCGGGCCGCGCGCGACGAGGTGCGACACGCGCGCGTGATGGCAGCGCTCGCGCGACGCGAGGGGCAGAAGCCGCACGCGCCGAAGCCCACGCCCATGCCGCTCCGCTCGCTCGAGGCGCTGGCGCTCGAGAACGCGGTCGAGGGCTGCGTGCGCGAGACGTTCGGCGCGCTCCTCGCCACGCACCAGGCGCGCTTCGCGAGCGATCGCAGGATGCGCACGTCGCTCGCGCGGATCGCCGCCGACGAGACCCGCCACGCCGCGCTCGCGCACGCGATCGATCGCTGGGCGATGCGACGCCTGCCCTCGACCGCGCGTCGCAGGATCGCCCGCGCCCGCACCGCCGCCGCCGCGACGCTGGCGCGGGAGCTCGCCGTCGAGCCGACGACGGCGATGCAGGAGCAGCTCGGCCTGCCGAGCGCCCGTCGCGCCCGCGCGATGGCGCTCGCGCTCGCTCAGAGGCGGGGATCGGGGAGTCGAGTCCCCGGGTCGGGGAGCGTGGTTCCCCGAACCGATGCCTAACTAACGCAAATACGCGGTAGATCCGCGCTAGATCGTGGTGGATCAGGGGTTGCTGAAGGGAGTCCCCGTGACTCCCCGATTCTCCGCCGCGCTCCTCCTCCTCGCCCTGCCGGTCTCGGCCTGCATCGGCGTCATCTCCGATCCCTCCGAGTCCTCGGGCGGCCCCGGCGCCTCGGGCAGCGATCCCGAGGGCACGCCCGGCACCAACACTGCGCCCGTCGACTGCACCGACCCCGATCAGCCGGGCCCGCGCGTGCTCCGCCTGCTGACGCGCGAGGAGTACGCGAACACCGTCGCCGACTTGCTCTCGATCCCGAAGCCGGCGGTCGACGACCTGCCCGTCGAGCCGCGCGTCGCGGGGTACGACAACAACGCGGCCGCCTCGATCGTCACGAGCCGTCACCTCGACGCGTACCTCGCGATCGCGGATCGCCTCGTGCGCCAGTCGATCGCGACGGCGAAGAGCAAGCTCGTGTCGTGCGATCTCGGGACCGCGAGCTGCCGCACCACGTTCGTCGAGAAGATGGGGCGCCGCGTGTTCCGCCGGCCGCTGCGTCCCGAGGAGCGCGCCCGCTTCGAGGGGATGTTCGCGAGCGAGCTGTCGCCGACCGCCGACGAGGGCATCGCGCTCGCCGTCTCCGCGATGCTCGTGTCGCCGAGCTTCCTCTATCGCTCCGAGGTCGGCGTCGACGCCGGCGACGGCACGTTCGCGCTCACGCCCTTCGAGCTCGCGACGGGGCTGTCGTACACGTTCCTCGGCGTCGGCCCCGACGAGCGCCTGCTCGATCTCGCGCAGAAGGGGCCCTTCGACGTCGAGGCCGAGGCCCGCGCGCTCCTCGCCGACCCGCGGAGCCGCGTGCAGGTCGGTCGCTTCTTTCATCAGTGGCTCGACACCGGCGCGCTGCTCTCGACGAACAAGGACAAGGACATCTACCCGTCGTTCACCGATCCGGTGCGCGAGGGCCTCGCCGCGGAGGAGAAGGCGTTCGTCAACCACGTGGTGTTCGACGGCACGCACTCGTTCCAGGAGCTGCTCACCGCCGACTACGTGTTCGCGAACCCCGCCGTCGCCGGCTTCTATGGCTTGGGCGGCGAGGGGAAGATCGCCGGCGGTCCGAACCGCGGCGGCATCCTCACGCTCGGCAGCGTGCTCGCGAGCCACGCGCACGCCAACGAGTCGTCGCCGATCCGGCGCGGCAAGTTCGTGCGCGAGCGGATCCTCTGTCAGGAGCTGCTCCCGCCGCCGCCGAGCGCCGACACCACGCCGCCCGGCCTCGACGCCACGCTCACCACCCGCGAGCGCTTCGCCAAGCACACCAGCAACGCCGCGTGCGCGTCGTGCCACCAGTTCATCGACGGCGTCGGCTTCGCGTTCGAGCGCTACGACGGCGTCGGCGCCTACCGCGAGACCGAGAACGGCAAGCCGATCGACGCGTCGGGTGTCATCAAGGGACGCGAGTCGATCGAGTCCGGCACCAGCGAGGCGTTCGAGGGACCGAAGGGCCTCGCCGCGCTGCTCGCCAAGAGCGAGACCGCGCCGAAGTGCTTCGCCACCCAGTGGTTCCGCTTCGCGCGCGGCATGAAGGAGGCGGGCGCCGAGGTGTGCGCCGCCCACGCCCTCGGCAGCAAGTTCCTCGAGAAGAAGCAGGACATCCGCGAGCTGATGGTCGCCGCGGTCACGCAGCGCTCGTTCCTCGTTCGTCGGGAGCAGGTGAAGAAATGATGATTGGTCGTCGCGGTTTTCTTGCGAGCGCCCTCGCCGCGGGCGTGCTCACCCAGCTCCGTCGTGACGCGCGCGCCGCCGCGCCGATGCGCGTGATGTTCGTTTACGTGCCCGACGGGTGCATCCCCGCGCTGTGGCACCCGACCGGCGGCGAGACCGGCTTCGCGCTCCCCGAGATGACCGCGCCGCTCGAGGTCGTCAAAGAGCACTGCGTCTTCCTCAAGGGCCTCAACATGTACGCCGGCGGCGCGACCCACGAGGGCGGCATCCGCAAGGTCCTGACCGCCAACGGCCCGCAGTCGCTCGACGTGGTCCTCGGACAGAAGCTGCAGGGCGCGGCGCCGCACGCGTCGGTGCAGCTCGGCGTCGGCGCCAACTTCCAGAACGGCTCGGGCAGCATGTCGTTCACCGGCACGGGTCAGGAGGTGAAGCCCGACGACAACCCCATCAACGCGTTCGGCCGCCTGTTCGGCGGCTCGGCGACGAAGGACGACTCCGCCGCGATCCTCGCGCGCAAGCGCAAGAAGAGCGTCCTCGACGCGGCGCTGTCCGATCTCAACGCGCTCCAAACCGGCCTCGGCGGCGCCGAGCGGGAGAAGCTGCAGACCAACCTCGACGCGCTCCGCGAGGTCGAGAAGCGCCTCGACGTCGCCGTCCCCGCGACCTGCGCCTCGACGAGCTGGAACGCCGAGGGCTTCAAGGTGAACGGCACCGACTACTACCCGAAGACCTGGGAGCGCGAGGACCTGTTCGGCACCGTCGGCAAGCTGCAGCAGGATCTCGCGATCCTCGCCCTCGGCTGCGACATCACGCGTTCGGTCGCGATGATGTGGTCGCACCCCGTGAGCCCCACCAAGGTGCCCGGCCTCGGCGTCACCCTCAACAACCACGACGCCTCCCACTACGGCAGCTCCGGCAGCGCGAACGCGAAGGAGTTCGTGAAGATGAAGCGCTGGTTCACGACCAAGTTCGCCGAGCTGATCCAGTCGCTCAAGGCGCGACCGTACGGCGGCTCGACGCTCCTCGATCACACCCTGGTGCTGCTCTGCAGCGAGCTCGGCGACGGCAACGCCCACGATCACAAGTCGATGCCGTTCGTGCTCGCCGGCGGTGGCGCGGCGGGGTTGAAGGGTGGCCGCGCGCTCGACTTCACCGGCAAGGGGAAGGGCGGCGAGAACGAGAGCCACGCGAAGCTGCTCGTCTCGATGGCGAAGTACGCCGGCGTCGCGATCGACAGCTTCGGCTACACCGGCCACGGGACGGGGGGCCTGCCGGCGCTGTGACCGGTCAGTCGTCTTCCGACTTGTGCACGCCGTAGCGCGGCGACGGCCGCCGCGCCCCGTCAGCGTGAGGTCGAGCTCCCGTTGCGGCGTTGGACCGCGCGCGCGATCCGGCGGGTGTTCTCGGTCTCGATCGCGAGAAGGCGCTCTCCGTCGACGAGCCAGCGGCTCAACTCGTGCTGGCTGAGGCGGTAGAACACGTGTTGCCCGCGGCGCACGCAGGTCACGAGATGCCGCGCGCGAAGCAACCCGAGGTGCTGTGAGATGGACGTGCGCGATGCGCCGACGATGCCCTGCAGCGTTCCGACGTCGCGCTCGCCATGCGAGAGCTCCTCCACGATGCGAATCCGATCGGCATGCGCCAGCACGGCCAGCAGCTCGGCGAGCGCTTCGGCGACGACGCGGCTCTCGTTCATGAGAGCACCCCGGTCGACGCGCGGTAGACCGCGACCGCGCGTTGGTGATCCGCGAGCGCTACGACCTCGCGCACGGCTGCCTCGGCGACCGCCTGCTCGCGCAGGTTCACGATCAGCATCGTGCTGCTGCCGAGGGCGAACGCGTCTCGCTCCGCGTCTGCGAGCTTCTTGGCGAGGGCGAGCTCGGCGCGCGCCAGGGCGATCCGCTCGCGCGCGGCCTTCTCGGCGGCGAGCGCGTCCTTGACGTCGGCGGTGATGCGGTCTTCGACCAGCTTTTGTTGCGCGGCGAGCTTTTCGCTCTTGGCGTTGGCCGCCGCGAGCTTGCCGTTCGCGGTGCGGGCGAGCAGGGGAATGTCGATGACGATGGCGAACTCCACCTCGGTCGGCCGCAGGTAGCCGGGCCCCGGCCCGAAGTCCTTCGAAACGACGGTCTGGAAGTCCAACGCCGGCTTCGTCTGGTTGTCGGCGAGCTCGGCCTCGAGCGACAGCTGCTCGCGCATCGCCACCAGTCGAACGATCTCCGGACGCTTCGCGATAGCGTCTCGCACCGCGTCGTTCACGTTGGTGACGACGAGCGTGCTCGGCTCCGGCAGCGACGAGGGCACGCGCGTCTCGTCCGGCGTCTGCATCGCGCCCTTCTCGTCGCGGTAGAACAACGACAGCTCGTAGGACGCGTTGAGGAAGCCGCGTTCGATCGCGATCACCGCCGCGCGACGCGCGAGGACCGCGCGCTGGTTGTCCTGCCGTTCGATCTCGGCGAGATCGCCCTTGAGCACCCGCGCCGCGAGCTGCGCGTCGCGGTCCTCGGCCAGCTTCAGGAGCTCACGCGCGACGGCGAGCGCTCTGCCGGCCTCGACCCAGTTCCAGTAGCGGAGCGCCGCGGAGCGCGCGAGGTCGAGCTTCTGCGCCGACAGCGAAGCGTCAGCAATCCGCGGCGCGAGCTTCGCCGACCACAGCGCGGCCCGGCGAGCGTCGATCGACGAGTCCCGCCACAACGGCACGTTGATGCCGGCGCGCGCCTCGCCGAACCCGAGCGTCTCGAGCTTGCCGTCGTAGATCGGGAAGTTGCCCACGCCGATTCGATAGCCGGCAAACAGCGTCGCGCCGCCGATCGCGGTCGGTTGAACGAGCAGCGTGTCGAGTCGCTTGTGGTCGTAGTAGCCGAGCGGCATGAAGACCGCGCGCGTACGCCACACCGGGTCGAAGCCGCCGGTGGCGGTGAGCACCTCGGCCTCGGCGATCGCCTTGTCCTTCATCGCGGCGTTGAACAGCGGGTGGCGATCGAGCGTCGTCATGACGTCGGCGACGGTGAGCGGGACATCGGCCGCGCGCGCCGAGAGCGGGAGCAGCAGCAACGCGAGCAGCAGCAGAAGGGCGCGCATCACTTGGTCTCCTTCGCCGGAGCGGGCACCGCCGGCGGGAACCCGTTGAACTGCCGCCACAGCTCGTAGCCGAGGCGCACCCGCCCGAGCAGCGCCCAACCATGCGTGCGCACCCCCGGCCGCAGGTAGGCGGCGGCCGGCCAGGGCTCCGTCGGCTCCGGAACGACGAGGACGCGGAAGCGCCCCTTGCCGTCGTCGGTCGCATCGATCAACGCGACACGCCCGCCGAACGTGCCGACCGCCACCGACGGCCACCCGCTGAACTGCAGCGCCGGCCACCCCTCGAACTGAAGGCGCACCTCGCCGCCGAGTCGGAGGAGCGGTACGTCGCGACCGTCGACCCAGAGCTCGACGGCGCGCTCGGTGATCGTCGGCACGAACAGCGCGAGCGTGTCGCCCGCCTTCACCATTTCACCGCCCTGCTTGGTGACCACCCGGAGGATGGTGCCCGCGCGCGGCGCCTTCACCGACTGAGCGCCCTGTCGCGCGAGCCGCACCTCGACGCGCTGGAGCTCGACGGTCGCGTTGGCGACCTCCGCAGCGGCGAGCGCGATGGTCGCCTTCGCGTCCTCAATCGACGCCGTGGTGTCGGCGTCGACCTTCAAGCGATCGCTGTCGATGGCGAGCTCGTCGCTGCGGGCGAGCGCGGCGCCGGCCTTCGCGCGGTCGAGATCCGTCGTCGCACGCGCGTAGTCGAGATCCGCAAGCTCCAGCGCGCGCACGCTCGAAATGCCCTTTTCCACGAGCGCCTTTTGACGCTCGAGGTTGAGCTTCGCGGTCTTCTCGGCGGCGATGCTCGCCTCCACGGCCTTGTCGGCGGCGACGACGCGCGCCCGCGCCATCGCCACCCGCAGCTTCGCGGCCGAGAGCGCGGCGGTGCGGCTCGCTTCGAGCGCTTTGATCCGCGCCTCGGCGGCGATCTTTCGGGACTTCGCCGCCTCGACGCGCTTGTCGATCGCCTCTCGCTCGCCGCGCAACCGGCTGACGATGTCCGGGTCGTTGTCCGAGATGTCGGCGATGGGATCGCCCTCTTTCACCACCGAGCCCTCCTGGACGTACCACTTGGCCACGCGGCCCTCGATCGGCGCCTCGAGCTTCTGCTCGCGCTCGAGCGGGGAGTACGCGATCACGCGGCCGTCGCCCCACGCCGTCTGCTGCCATGGGGTCACGGTCAGCGCGATCGCGACGAGGAAGAGCAACAGCGACACCATTCGCGCCGGGCCGCGCACGCTGTGGGGGGTCCGCACCAAGCGCATCGCCGGAATCGTTACGTCGCGGTAGGGATGCGACTCGATCATCTACGCCTCATCTCGCAGGAGTTGGCCGCGATCGATGCGGTAGCGCCGATCGCAGAGAGCAGAGACCTCGGGGGAGTGGGTCGTCACGAGCACGCTCCATGGCGCGCTGCGCGAGAAAATGACGCCCGAAAGGCGCGCCCGCGTGGTGTCGTCGACGCCGTCGAGCGCCTCGTCGAGGATCAGCAGGCGCGGCGCGCCGGCGATCGCCCGCGCGATCATCAGCGTGCGCGTTTGTCCGGCCGACAACGGGAAGCCCTCCGGCGTGATCCTCGTCTCCAGACCTGCGGGCAACGCCAGCACGTCGTCGATCAGCCCGACGGCGGTCAGCGCGTCGCGCACGTCTTGATCGGTCAGGGTTGGCCGTCCGACGCGCACGTTCTCGGCGACTGTGCCGTCGAACGCCTCGTTGCCGCGAACGACGGCCACGCGCGCGCGGTAGCTCGCCCGCTCGACCGACCGCAGGTCGATGCCGTCGACCAGCGCGGCGCCGCTCGTGGGCTGGAGCAGGCCGTACAGCACGTCGACGATCGTCGATTTGCCGGAGCCGTTGGCCCCGCGGATGGCGACGCGTTCACCGGGCGCGATCTCGAGGTCGGCCGGGGGCGCGCCGTCGCGCACGCAAACCGCCCGGAGCGAGACCCGCACGCCGGTGTCGGCGTCGGCGAAGGTTTCGCCGCCGCCATGCTCGCGCGGCAGGTCGACGACCTGCCCCACCTTGTCGATCGCGGTGACGAGATCGTAGTAGCTCTCGAGGTGCTTGCCGAACTTGGCGATGCCGGCGAGCACCGAGGTGACGATGAGCTCCGCCGCGACCAATTGGCCGAGCGTGAGCTGACGCTGGATCACGAGGAGCGCACCCACGCCCAGCAACGCAGCGCTCGCGAGCGCCTGCAGCACCTTCGTGCCGGCGATCTGCCGGACGAGGATCTTCCAGTGCTTGCCGCGATACTGAAGGTACTGCGTGGCGAGCTCGTCCAGCCGATCGAGCGCGAACGCGCGGCCATGCGCGGAGCGGAAGGTCGTCGGGTGGCGCGCGATCTCCTCGAGCCACGACGCCACCGCGTACTTCGCCTTCGACTCCTTCATCGAGGTCTCGATGGCGCCGCGCCCGAGCCCGAAGACCACGAACGCGATCAGCAGGAGCAGCACCGCGTCGAACGCGAGCAGCAGCGGGTGATAGAACGCGACCAGCACCAGCCCGACGACCGTCTGCAGCACCAGAGCGACGCCGTCGAGCAGCAGCGTCGCTGCGCTCTTCTGCACGGTCACGACGTCGAAGAAGCGGTTCGCGAGCTCGGGCATGTACGCGGTTCCGAGCGCGTCGCGTCGCACCGCCGACAGGCGAGCCGCCATGTCGGACGCGACGCGCACGAACATGCGCTGCTGCATCCACTCCACGACGGTCGACTGCAGCACGCGCAGCGCGCCCGCGAACGAGAGCGCAACGGCGACCATCAGGGTCAGGACCACCACCGGCTGCACCACCGTGCCGAACGCGACGCTGTTGACGAGCGCCTGCACCGCGATGGGCACTGCGAGCGAGAGGACCCCGATCCCGACGGCGTACGCGACGACCACCTTGAGATCGGGGCGCTCGTCGCGGAGGAGCTCGAGCAACCGTCGCTGCGGGGTGGGCGGGCCCTCGCCCCTCGGATCGAGTGGCAGCGCGGGCTCGACGATCGCCCAGGTTTGGGGATCGTCGTCCGAGCTCGCCCTCTCGCGGCCCGCGAGCGTGATGTACCGGCGTTCGCCGTCGTCCCAGCCGATCAGTGGACCGTGCGCCTCGGCCAGGCTCTGCGCTCGTTCGAGATCGGTCTCGATGAAGGTGACGCGCAGGCCGAGCTGCGCGCCCGCGGCGACCAGGTGCGCCTGCCATTCGCCGCTCGTGCGCGCGACCCGCTCGCGGGCGCGCCGCGCCGCTCGGGGGTCGAGCGGCAGCCCCAGTCGAGCCGCTACGTCGGACAGCGCGGCGACGGCGTCCGTCGCGTGCGAGCTTTCGAACATGTCGGCGTGCGTTCAGCAGCAACCATGCCGCGTGTCGCAGCTGCAAACCGCCCGCTGTCGAAGGTTTTGGCGATGTGGCAAAAGGCTACGGCGGCGCGTTCTGCTCCATCGCCATCAGAGCTCGCCGGCCTGCTGCGCGAGATCCGCGGTGAAGGAGGCGCACGTCGGGGTCTCGATCGTCTGCACGTCGATCCCCGGCTTCATCGTCTCGTCGACTCGGTCGTAACGACGGAGCACGATTTTGCCGGCCTCGACGAAGACCACGGAGGCGTACATCTCGCGGTTGCCGTGGGAGCACACGAGCTCGGTGACCTTGGAACCCGGCGCCGGGACGTCCGGGAGCGCGCCGACCACGACGAGCTTGCAGTCGCCATAGAGCTCGCCGACGTCGACCTCGGCCTTCGCCGCGCCGGCGACCAGCAGCTTCACCTTCGCGCGCGGGGGATCGTTGTCGATCGAACCCGGGTCGAGCTTCCACGTGAGCGACACCTTCGGCCGGCTCTCGCGGTCGATCGTCGCGCACGACTGCGCGTTCGGCTTGGAAGAGCACCCGGCGAGCACCAGCAACAACCACCACCCATGCCTCATAGCGCCTCCATCTTCACGTTGAGCGGCGCGCCGTCGCAGCCGCCCGGCTCTCGCGCGAGCACCGTGCGATACGCGTCGCGGATTCGCGTCGCCGAGGTGTGACTCGCGGTACAGGTGAGCCCGTTGAGAAAACCGTCACCGCCGTAGAGCAGGAAATCGGGGATCACCAGCGTCACGTCGTCGCTCCGGATGTCCGTCGTGACCTCGACGAGCTCGAGCGGCACGTCCTTGGTGCGCCGGGCGCGGACCCTGGCCCCGGCGATGCCGAAGGGGAACCGGTCGCGCACGCTCACCCGGGTGGTGAGGTTTCGCAGCGCCCTCGCGAGCCCCTCGCGCTTGGTCGTGCAGGTCGCGATCGCGTTCTCGAAGGGCAGCATCCCGAACAGATCGCGGTAGTGCACCGTCCCCGCGTGGAGCGACGAGCGGATGCCCCCGGCGTTGACCACCGCGACCGCCGCGTGGCCGGGCGGGATCAAGCCATCGTTGACCGCGCGTTCGAGCATGGAGCGCGCGATCTGCTCCGCGAGGGCGGTGCCGTTGGGGCCCTGCGCGATGCAGTAGCGCGGGACGGTCGCGATCACCTCGTCGGCGCTCGCGCGCACGCTCCGCAGGTAGGGCTCGACGATCGCGGCGATCTGCCGGCCGAGCTCGCTGACCGGTGTCTGCGTCGCGAACGTGAGCTGTCGCTCGAGGCTCGTGAGCGCCACCGCCTTGCCGAGGCGGCAGAAGCGCGTTCGCGAGTAGCCGACGCCGTGCTGGTCGCTGGAGACCACCGGGACGTTGCGCACCCGACCGAGCATCCACGCGTGACGGTGCCCGGCGATCACCAGGTCGGGCAGGTCGTTGCCCATGTCGTCGAGCAGCCGCGCGAGCTCGCCGTGCACCGCGCGCTTGCTGTCGAGCTCCTGCGGGAGCTCGCCCTCGAGCGACGCGTGCGCGATGAGCACCACCGGCGCCGCGCCCGCGAGCCGCAGCGTGCGAACGCTGTGGGCCACGCGGCTGCCAGCGTCGTGGTCGAAGTCGAGGCCGACGACGTTGGGCTTGAGCGTCGTCGTCGGCGTCTCCTTGGTGGAGTAGCCGACGACGCCAACGCGGAAGCCGCCGCGCTCGACGATGACGTGCGGCCTGATGCCGGGGAGCGCGGAGCCGTCCTCGTAGCGGAGGTTGGCCGAGAGGAACGGGAATTTGGCCTCGCCGATCCGCGCGAAGAGCGCGCCGCGCGGGCCGTCGGGGCCGGCGCCGTCACCCACGGTCGGGGCGGCGATGACCCGTTGGTAGCCGACCGGTCCGAAGTCGAACTCGTGATTGCCGACCGCGGCCGCGTCGACGCCGAGCGCGTTGTACGCGGCGATGACCGGTGCGCCCTCGGCGAGCGTCGACTCCATCGGGCCGGTGAACAGGTCGCCCGCGTCGAGGACGACGACCGTGTCGCCGCCCTTGCGGATGGCGTCGACCTGGTCGGCCAGCGCGACCACGCCGCCGGACGGGATGCGCGCGGTGTCCACGAGCGGATCGTCGGGCTCGAGCTGCCCGTGGAGATCGTTCCACCCGACGATGCTGAGGCAGGTGCTGGCCGGCGCGCGCGACGGACCACCGCCGCCGCGGTGCTTCTTGCAACCGCCGAGCAAAACCAGCGATGCGAACAAAAGAAGAACGCGGCGCGTCACCGGCCCGGAAGGGTACCCCACGAGACCCGATGACCCCAACGTTCGATCGTGGTAACTCGCACGCACATGGCGACCAAGAGCTACGACACGGTGGTGATCGGCGGTGGACCGGGCGGCTATACGTGCGCCATCCGGCTCGGGCAGCTCAAGGTCAAAACGCTCTGCATCGAGAAAGAGGAGTTCGGCGGGGTCTGTCTCAACTGGGGCTGCATCCCCAGCAAGGCGCTCATCGCCAACGCCCACGTCTTCGACAAGATCAAGCACGCCGGAGCCACGGGCATCGTAGTCAGCGAGCCCAAGCTCGAGGTCGGGAAGATGCAGGAGTGGAAGAACGGCATCGTCAAGAAGCTCACCGGCGGCGTGAAGGGCCTCATCAAGGCCAACGGCGGCGAGCACATGTACGGCACCGCGACCATTACCGGTAAGAACACGCTCGAGGTCGTCACCAAAGAGGGCGCCAAAGAGACGATCGAGTTCAAGAACCTGGTCATCGCCGTCGGCAGCTCGACGATCGAGATCCCCACCTTCAAGTTCGACGGCAAGACGATCATCGGCGCCCGCGAGGCCGTCTCGCTGCCCGAGGTCCCCAAGCGCCTGCTGGTCATCGGCGGCGGCGTCATCGGCCTCGAGCTCGGCTGCGTCTACCAGAACTTCGGCGCCGAGCTCGTCGTCGTCGAGGCCACGCCCGGGCTGCTCCCCGGCACCGACCCGGATTGCACCGCGGTCCTCGAGCGCCGCATGACGAAGAAGGGCGCGAAGATCTACAAGGGCGCCAAGGCGCTCGGCTACGAGAAGACGAAGACCGGCGTCGCGGTGAAGATCGACACTGGCGGCAAGCAGGAGACGATCGAGACCGACGTGGTGCTCGTCGCGGTCGGCATGCGCCCCAACGGCAAGTCGCTCGGCGGCCTCGACAAGATCGGCGTGAAGGTCGACGAGCGCGGCTACGTCCCGAGCGACAAGCACTGCCGCACCAACGTGCCCAACGTCTACTCCATCGGAGACGTGTCGCAGCCCCCGCTCCTCGCCCACAAGGCGATCAAAGAGGGCGAGATCGCCGCCGAGGTGATCGCCGGTCACAAAGCCGAGCGCGATTGGGTCTCGATGCCGGGCGCGGTCTTCACCGACCCGGAGATCGCCAGCGTGGGCATGACCGAGGCGCAGGCCAAGGAGAAGGGCCTCGAGGTCCGCATCGGCAAGATGCCCTTCGGCGCCTCGGGCCGCGCGATGGCCGTCCAGGAGACCGACGGCTTCATCAAGCACGTCATCGACGCGAAGACCCACCAGATCCTCGGCGTCCACATCGTCGGCCCGCAGGCCACGGACATGATCAGCGAGAGCTCGCTCGCGCTCGAGATGGCCGCCTTCGCGGAAGACGTGGCGCTCACCATCCACCCGCACCCGACGCTCGGCGAGGCGATGATGATCTCCGCCCAGCACGCCATCGGCCAGGCCGTCGACATCCTCAATAAGTAGGCGCGCGCGTCAGCGAGCGCCTATCGTGCGGGTGCGAATCACCGAGGCGCTCGCTGACGCGCGCGCCTATGGGTCGGCCGGAAAGTGCTCTGGACCAGCGCGCGGGGAGTCGAGTCGACGCCCGGGGAATTCGCTCCCCCGAGTCTCGTTCGCGTGACCGCGACGAGCCGCAAGATCTCGCACGAAACAATGGCGTTCCGGCGCGGCCGCGAGGTGGCATCGCGCTCGCTATGCGCTCGGCCACGTCGACGCGATCTCGTTGTCGACGAGGAAGGGAACGCCCATGACACGAGTTGCCGCTCTCATCGTCACCGCGATGCTCCTCGGTTGCGCCGTCGGTGAGGGAGACGAGATCGACCGCGGCGCGCAGGCGGCCTGCTCGGCGCCGGCCTACCGCGCCGGTGCGCCCTATCAAGCGGGAGACCTCGTCACCGCGAGCGGCAAGACCTACCGCTGCAAGCCGTACCCGTATTCCGGTTGGTGCTCGATCGGCAGCGCGTACGCGCCCGGCACCGGCTTCGCGTGGGCAGACGCGTGGAGCGAGGTCTCTGGCTGCTCCGGTGGTGGGACGACCGGCGCCCCGCCGAGCGCGCCGCCAGGGACCGGCGGCGGCTGCAGCGCGACCGAGTGGAGCGCGGGCAAGCAGTACCGCACGGGCGACGTCGTTCGATTCAAGGGCAGCCACTACGTCGCGGAGCACGACAATCCCGGATACGACCCGACGATCAGCACGTGGTTCTGGGATCCGAAGACCTGCACCGGGGGAACCACGGGCGGCAGCGCGGGAGGCACGACCGGAGGCACGACGGGTGCTTCGGGGCTCTCGTCCATACTCGGCAAGTCGACGTTCGAGGCGATGTTCCCGAGTCGCAACGGCTTCTACACCTACGAGGGGCTCGTCGAAGCGACCAAGAAGTTCCCGGCCTTCGCGACGACGGGGAGCGCCGACGCGCGCAAGCGCGAGGTCGCGGCGTTCCTCGCCAACGTGAATCACGAGACCGGCGCGCTCGTGTACGTGGAGGAGATCAACAAGTCGGACTACACCGATTGGGGCGCCGCCGGGTGCGCGCCGGAGGCCGGCAAGCGGTACTTCGGTCGCGGGCCGATCCAGCTCTCGTGGAACTACAACTACTGCGCGGCGAGCCGCGCGATCTTCGGCGATCAGGAGGTGCTGCGTCGCGACCCCGACCGCGTCGCGCGCGAGTCGTGGGTCGCGTGGGCCACGGGCATCTGGTACTGGATGACCTCCACGGGCCCCGGCACCATGACGTGCCACGACGCGATGGCGTTCGACCGCGGCTTTGGCGAGACGGTCCGCTCGATCAACGGCAGCCTGGAGTGCGGCGGTCGCAATCCGGCGCAGGTGCAGAGCCGCATCGAAGCCTACCGACGGTTCTGCGAGATGCTCGGCGTGTCGCCCGGCGCGAACCTGACCTGTTGAAGCCGCGCAGTCCCCATCACAGCCGGCGAACCATTGCTTCGATGACTCGATCGAGCGGCACTTCTTCGTCGCTCAGGCCGGCCTCGTGTACCGCGCGCGGCATGCCATACACCACGCAGGTGCTCTCGGCCTCGGTGATGATCGTGCCTCCGGCTTCGTGGATCTTACGGGCGCCGCGGGTGCCGTCGTCGCCCATGCCGGTGAGCACCACGCCGATCGTGCGCGCGCCGAACACGGCCGCCGCCGATTCGAAGAGCACGTCGACCGACGGGCGATAGAGAGCGTCGACCGGGCGGACGTCGACCCGTACGCAGTCGACCCCGTCGGCGATCGCGAGCCTCATGTGGGCGCCCGCCCGCGCGATGATCACGCGCCCGGGCCGCATCGCGAGTCCGTCGCTGGCTTCGAGGACCTCGAGCGCGCACTCCTCGTTGAGTCGTTGCGCGAGCGCCTCCGTGTAGCCGGCCGGGATGTGGAGCGCGACGCTGATCGGCGCGGGGAAATCTGCCGGCAGCGCGCGAGCCAGGCGCGTCAGCGCCTGAGGGCCGCCGGTGGAGGTGCCGAGCACGACGATCCGATTGCTCGCGCGAAGCGCGCTCTTCTCAATCGGTGCAATCGTGACCACGGGAGCGCGGACGCCTGCGTCACCTGCGGCGAGTACCTTCCGAATCAACTCTTCGTCGATGTCGTAGAGGGTGGCGACCGCGAGCGATGTCGGCTTGCGCACGACGTCGAAGGCGCCGAGTCGGAGCGCTTCGACACCGAGCGCGCTCTCTTCGTCCACCATGCTGACCACGACGACGCGCGGCGGGTGTGGCATCGTCAGTGCGCGCAGCACGCCGACGCCATCGAGGTGCGGCATCACGAGATCGAGCGTGACGACGTCCGGGCGAAGCTCTCCGATCTTCTCGAGAGCATCGAGCCCGTCACGCGCGAAGCCGATGACCTCGATACCGGGTGCCCGCTGCAAAATCTCGCGGACCACCTTGCGGGCGAAGGCGGAGTCGTCGACGACGAGGACGCGAACGGTCATGAGTCGACTCGCTGGTAGAGGAAGACGCCGCTCCGTTCGGCGCACGTCAGCGCCGTCGAAAAGCGAAGCAGCGACTCCGAGACCCCGACCAGCAAGTAGCCTCCGTTGACGAGCCGGCGCGTCAAGCGCTCGACGACGCGCGAAACACCGGAATCACGAAAGTAGATCAGCACGTTGCGGCAGAGAATGGCGTCGAATTCACCCAGCGCGGCCACGCCGGCGTCGTCGAACAGGTTGAGCGGGCGAAACGTCACGGCGCGACGGATCGATTCGTCGAGCCGAAGAGCGTCGCCTTCCACCTGAAAGTGGCGTCGCCGCATCGCATCCGGCAGCGCGCGGAGCGAGCGGCCGCGGTAGATCGCCGAGCGCGCACGGGACAATGCTCGTGTGCTGACATCGCTCGCCAAGATCGAGACTTTGTCCGCGATGCCCCGCTCGCGAAGCATCATCGCGAGCGTGTACGGCTCCTCTCCGGTGGACGATGCCGCGCACCAAACCCGGGCCGGTCTTTTGAGCTCGGTGAGGATCGACACCAAGACCGCGAGCTGGTCGGCCTCGCGGAAGAAGTAGGTCTCGTTGACCACGAGTGCGTCGGCCAGCGCCGCGAGCTCGCTGGACGCCTCCGGGTCGTAACGAAGGAAGTAGTAGTAGTCGAGGAGCGACTCGAACCCGCGATCGGCCGCGCGTGGAGTCAACTTGTCGGCCAGCAGGTTGGCATCGGCATGCTCATAGTGGATTCCGAGCTGCTCTTCGATGAGCGCGCTCAGGATCGCGAACACTTGTGGCGTCATGGGTAGCGCCATGGTTCGTGGGTCACGCGCTGAGAGCCTTGCGAAGCAGCTTGCGGACATCCGCGTCGTGCTCTGCGTTCAAAGCGTGCAACATCGCTGAGCGGTGCTCCGGGAGGGGCACGACCGAGAGCGCGCTCGCGATCGCGCGACGCGTGCGGACCGTCGGCGACGAGAGCGCGCCGATGAGCGCTGCGCTGGCGTCGGGGGTCTTCATGCGTACGAGCGCGGCGGCGAGGAGTGAGGCCAGCTCGCCAGACGCTGCAGTCAACGCCGCGGCGATCGCGTGCACCCGTCCGACGACCGGCTGAGCGATGGCGTAGAGCGCGCGGTCGGAGGTGGAGGGCTCGTCGAGGAGCGAAAGGAGCAGCTCGAAAGCCGCCGGCTCTGCGCGCCCTCCGAGGACGCTGAGGGCCGCGCTCGCCACCGACCCGTCGGGATCGCGGGTCGCGAGGACGATGGCGTCGAGGACGCCCGTGCCCCCGAGGTTCGCGAGCGCGGAGACCGCCACGAGCCTCGTCGAGGCATCCGAGTCGCGCATCGCGCGCGCGATGATCGGGAACGCGGCGGCGTTGCCGGTCAGGCCGAAGCCGATGATCGCGGCGCGCCGGAGGTCGGGGTCGCTACCCTCCGCGGCCGACGTCAGCGCGGCGATCGCACGGGGCTCGGAGAACTGGGCCAGCGCCTCGATCGCGCCGACGCGCACTTGCCCGGCTTCGTCGTCGAGCCGCGCGACGAGCGCGGGCACGGCGCGTTCGTCACCACGCCGCGCGAGCGCCTGACAGGCGAAATAGCGGACCCACGGATCTGGATCGGCGAGGGCGGCGATCAACGCGTCGGCCACGTCGCGCGCGCGGTCGACGTGCCCGAGCGCGCGAACGGCGGCCGCGCGGGTGCGGGCCGACGGGTGGTGAAGCGCGGACGCGATCGCCCGGTCGGCGCGCGAACTGTCGAGCAGGGGGAGCCCGCCGAGCGCGACCTCGCGCACCCGTTCGTCGGGATCGACCGCCGCATCGAGGAGCGGCTCGAGCGCAGCGGCGTACCCAAAATAGGAGAGAATGCGGATTCCGGCGCGCCGCACCGCCGGATCGCGGTCCTTTGCGGTCTCGAGCGCCAAGCGCTCCGTCTCGACGCTCCCCAGCGACTGGATCGCCGCGATGGCGGCCTGGGCTACCCTTTGGTCGGGGTCGCGAAGCGCGTCGAACAATGGCGGGACCGCGTCGATCGCGCCCATTCGCGCGAGGCTGTCGGCGGCGAGCGCGCGGACGCGCGGCGACGGATCCAAAAGGCATGCGGCGAGCGCGGTCGAGTCGGTGGCGCGCGCCCCGATCAGCGGCAGCAGCGTCGCGCGTGTCTCGCTGTCGCCACAGCGAATGGCCTCGAGCATCGGCGCCAGGGCGGGGGGATCGAGATCACGGAGCACCGACTCGGCGGAGGCGACGGCGCGACCTTCGCCTCGGGTGACCAGCTCGATGAGCGCAGCGGCAGCCTGGTCGCCGCCGAGCAACCCGACGACGCGGACGATGGCCGTCTCCTCGAGCTCGTCGGCCGACGAGAGCGCATCGCGAAGCCGCGCGATCGGGCTCGTGGCTCCTTGCAGCTCCAAGAGGCGGCGGGTGCTGCCGAACCGGCCGTAGAGGCGATCGTGGACCTCGGTGATCGCGACGGCGGCCACGCGAACCAGCGCCTCGGTCGAGTGGGCGAGCAGCCGCACGAGCGCCTCGAGCGCGCGTTCGTCGCCGGTTCGGCCGAGCGCGCGCGCAGCCTCCGGCGCGTAGAGCGGGTCGTCGAGGAGCCGCAACAGCACCTCGGTCGCGCGCGCGTCTCCGCTGCGACCGAGCACGTCGATCGCCGGAAACACGCGAAAGAACGAGCGCGTCTCGCACAGCGCGAGAAGCGCGTCGACCGCCGCATCGCCCCCGATACGGCCGAGCGCTTCGACCGCGGCGACCGCGACGTTGTCGTCGGCGTGGGCGGTGAGCTTGCCGAGGAGCCCGATGCTGGCGACGCTCCGCCGACGTCCGAGGATCGTCGCCACATCGCACACGACGGCTGGGTTGTCGTGAGTCGCGAGCGCCTCGACGTCTGCGACGACCTCGCCGCGCGACGTGCTCAGCGCGTCGACGATGGCGGCGATCTGCGCCTCGTGATCGCGCTTCCGCACGAGCGCCTCGCAGAGGCTTCGGGTGGAGCGCTCGGCGAGCTCGGCGAGCGCGGTGACGGCGGCGCGCCGCACCGCCCAACGGTCGGTCCGGAGGCGATCGATGAGCGCTCTCGCGTCGAGGCTCTTGCCGCGAAGTTCAGCGATTTGGGCGCGATCGCTGTCGGAGAGCGTGGGCGAACCCGTCATCGGGCACCGCCGTTACCCGTGAGGGGCACCCGTGCCTCGTCGATCGCCGAGAGGACCGCGCGCAGGTCGCGACCGTTTTCCTCGGTGGATGCGCGCACCGCGGCGACTCCGGCTGTGGTCGCGCGAATCTCCATCGCGAGCTCGGCCACAGCCTTCGCCTGTTGCGCGATGAGCGCGGCGATCTCTCGCGCACGACCGCGCATTTCGGCGATCGCGGCGAGGAGCTGCTCGGTGCCGGCGGTGTGCTCGCTGGTCGCACTCGCGACCGAGGCGATCGTGAGGTTCTGTTTGACCAGGTTCCCGGCGAGCATGCGCAAGGTGTTGGTCTGCTCGTCGAGCGCGCGCGCGTTCTGCCGAGCGATTCGTTTGGATTCCTCGCTCGCCGCGCTGAGCGAGACGATCGCCTTGGCTTGCTCGCCGGTCGCCTTGCGCACCTCGGTCGAGAGGAGCGCCACCTGCCGCGAAGCTTCTTCGAGCTGCCTCAGCGCCTTCGATTGTTCGACGACGGCGCGCGAGCTCGCGACCGCCTCTTTGCGGGCGACGTCCATCGCCCTGGCGACCTCGACCGCGCCCTTCGACTGCTCGCCGAGTCCCGCGATGGCGCGCGAGGTAGACGTGAGCACCTCCTTGGCGCTGGTGGCCACCGTCTCGACGACGCTGCTCTGCTCATTCATGGCACTCGCGGTTCGATGCGTGATCGTTCGCATTTGCTGCGCGGTACGGGCGAGTTGCCCCGCTGCTGCCGCCTGCTCGGCCGTGGCCGAAGAGACCTGCTCGGCGCTGCCACGCAGACGCCCGGCGATCTTCACCAACTCACGGAGCGCACGCGCCTGCTCGGCGGTCGCCTCCGAGGTCTGCTTCGCGCTGCGGCGCATCTCCGCGGAGCCGCGGGAGAGCGACTGGCTCGCGGTCGCCTGTTCCTCGGCGGCGATCGCGACTCGACGCGCGTGCTCGGTGACCTCGCTCGTCGAGCCGCTCACGGTCTGCGCGAGACGAAGCTGCTCGTCCATGGCCGCCGAGACCTCGCGGACACCGGTCGCGACGCCCTCGATCCCGCCGAGGATGCTGCTCAGCGCGCGGTCGGCCTCCGCCGCGAGGGTCGAGCCCTCTTCGGCGGCGCGCACGCCCTCGGCGGTCGCGCTCATGGCATCGCGAGAGGTGCCCTGGAGGCTTCGAATGACCTTGCCGATGTCACCGCTGGCGGTGGCCGCGCGATCGGCGAGCGCCCGAATCTCCTCGGCCACGACCGCGAAACCCCGGCCGTGCTCGCCGGCGCGGGCGGCCTCGATGCTCGCGTTCAACGAGAGGAGGTTCGTGCGGTCGGCGATGAGGTTGATCGTCTGGACGAAGTCGCCGATCTCCTCCGAGCGTTTGCCCATCTCTTTGATCACGGTCGCCGCTTCGGAGATCGCGCCGCGGATCTTGACGAACCCGGCGATCGACTTGGTGACCACGGCTCCACCCTCGCGCGCGGTGCTCGAGACGCGCTCGCTCGCGGCCTTCGCCGTTTCGGTCGACGTGGAGAGGCGCCGCGACGTCTTCTCGAGGTCGGCAGCCGCCGTCGCGCTGACCCCTGAACGTTGACGAATCTCATCGGCAGCGCGGGCGCTTGCGATGGCCGATCGTGACAGCTGTTCGATGCTGGCTGCGTTGGCGTCGATCGTCGCCGCGCTCTTCTCCGCGGTCGCCGCGACCTCCTCCACCGACGCCGCGATCTCGGTGACCGCGCTCGCCGCCTCCGCCGCGTCGGCCTGCAACGCCTTCGCTTGATCGGCCGCCGTGCGGATCGATCGGGCGAGCTCCTCGGTGGTCGAGGCGGTCTCCTCGACCGAGGACGACATCTCGGTGGCGTCGCGCGCGACTTCGCCGAGCGACCGGCCGACCGCCTCGACGTCGGTGGTGACCTTGCCCATCCGCTCGCCGACGTCACGCGCGTCTTGCGCGAGGCGCACGATGCCCTTGGCCATCTGTTCGAGGGTCGCCGCGACCTGCTCGATGGTGCTCGCGTTCGCTTCGCCGCGTGCGCTGAGCTCACGGATGCCGTTGCTCGTCTGCGAGCACGTGGCGAGGAGCTCCTCGGCTGCCGCAGCGAGGTCCTCGGCGTTGGTTGCGACGCCGCGCACCGAGCGGGTCGTCTGTTCGATCGTCGCCGCGCCCTCTTCGACCGACGAGGCGAGCAGCGCCGCGTCCTTGCGGGTCGATTCGATCGAGCGGGACAGCTGCTCCACGCCTGCCACGTTGGACTCGGACAGGCCCTGCAGCGAACGCGCGCTCTCGGCGACGCTCGCCTGCATGCGGGCCATCGAGCCGATGGCGACTGAGGTTTGTTCGACGCCGGCGACCAGCGACTCGACCGCTCGCCGTACGTCTTCGCCCGCGCGGGCGCGCTCCTCACCGTTCGTCGCGGCACGCTCCAACGATTCGGCGGCGCTCTTCGCGGTACCGAGCGTCGCTTGCAGGGTGCGCGCGACCCGCTCAGCGCGGGAGTGCGCGGCGTCGAGGCCCGCCGTCGTCGAGGTGGAGGTCTCGTTCGCCATGGTCTTGCTCCTCACCGATGATTCGGTCGAGATCGAGCAGCAGATAGATCCGCTTATCGAGCTCAACGATGCCTTTTACGAACCCCAGCGTTTGTTCCGCGATCACGCGCGGCGGGGGTGTAATTTCTGCGGCTGGTCGCACCAGCTCGCGCGCGCGGTCCGCCACCAGGCCGACCAAGCGGTCGCCGACCTCGGTGACCACGACCCGCGTCTCGAGCGTCCGCTCGACGGCCGGGAGCCCGAAGCGGCGACGAAGATCGACGACCGGGACCACGCGACCGCGGATGTGCACGACGCCGGCCACGAAAGCTGCCGCCGCGGGGACCGGCGTCGCTCCGGCGAACGTCTCGAGCTCGCGCACCTCGCTCGCCGGGAGGATGTACGCCGCATCGGCGACCTCGAGGACGACGTAGAGCGTGCTCATGCGGCCGCCCCACGCACCATTCGCACCACGCCGCCGAGGGCCACGAGATCGACGACCAGCGTCGGTTGGCCGTCGCCGAGATCGGTCGCCCCGGTGATCCCGGGGACCTGCACCAGCGGGTCCTCGAGCGGACGCACCACGACCTCTTGCTGACCGAGCATTCGATCGACCGCGAACGCGATCGGCTCGCCGGCGCGGCGCACGACGATGGCCTTGCGTGCGCCGACGCGTTCCACGCCGAGGCCCAGCACCTCCTCCAGCGGGAGCAGCGGGATCGACTCGCCGCGGCGAAAGAACACGCGCACGTTCCCCTTCGAGCCCGCGAGGCGGGTCGCCACGCCCTCGTCGACCTCGACGATTTCGTCGACGATCGCGACCGGAACCACGAACCGTTGTCCGGCGCACTCGAACGTGAACGCGTCGACGATCGAGACGGTCAGGGGCACCGTCATCGTGAACGTGGTGCCGACCCTCCACACGCTCGAGACGGCGAGCTCGCCGCCGAGCTGCTCGACGGCGACGCGACGGATGATGTCGAGCCCCATCCCGCGTCCGCTGACCGTTGAGACCTCGTCGCGCGTCGAGAGGCCGGGGCGACAGAGCAAGTCGAGGAGCTCGGCGTCCGTCGCCGGGACCTCCACTTCTGCGCGCCGCGCGACCGTCTCCCGATCGATGCCGCGCCCGTCGTCGCTCACCGAGAGCACGAGCCGCGCGTTGGAGTGTTCGGTGCACGTGACGCGGACCAGCCCCTCCTCGGGCTTCCCACGCCGAGCGCGCTCATCTGGCGTCTCGATGGCGTGGTCGACCGCGTTGCGTACGAGGTGCACGATCGCGGGGAAGAGCCGCTCGGCCACCGCTTTGTCGAGCTCGGTGTGCCCGCCGTCAATCTCGAGTCGAACCGACTTGCCCGTCGAGCGTCGGAGGCTGCGCACGATCATCGGAACCCGATCGAGCACCTCGGCGATCGGCACCATGCGCACTTTGAGGATCGCCGCGCGAAGGTCGCGGAGCTGCCGCGAGTGCTCCGCGAGGAGCGTCTGCAGGGTGCGCACGTCCACGCCCCTTTCGGCGAGGCGAACCGCCTCGCGCGACAGCCGGAAGCGACTGACCACCAGCGACGACAGGCGATCCATCGCCTCGTCGAGGCGACTCACGTCGACCCGCACGATTCCTCGCCGCGCCGGCTCGTTGACGATCAGCTCGTCCTCGACCGCGTCCGACTCGGCGGCGACTTCGGGCTTTACCTCGGCGTCGAGCGCGATCACCGCGTCGGCGTCGATCCCGACGGCGGCCGCGAGCTGCGCGGGCAGCGCGCTTGTGACGACCAGGATCACGAAGGCGAGCCCGCCGGGCGCGTGCTCGGTGGCCGGCACCGACAACGGAAGGACCTTCACCAACTCGCCGATCGCCGAGACGCGCTCGCGTACGCGGTTGATGCTGAAGCCCTGCTCCGCGCGCGCCGGCGAAGGGAAGAAGTCGGCCCGATACGCGCGTTGTCCCGCGGCGGAGGCGGTGGCGAGGTGCTCGTGCTCCGCGGCCGAGAGCTTCTGCGCGATCGCCGGATCGAGCCTGGTCGCGCGCGTGATCGCGCGCGTCGCAGCTTCGGGCTCGGCGTCGAGCGTGTCGAGCCGCAATACCAGCGAGGCCGGCGGCTCGCCGACCGGGAGTCCATCCGCGAGTTGCTTGACGCGTACCTCGATCGCGCGCGTCCCCTCGAGAAGGGCGTCGATGGTATCGAGCGACAACGCGGTCGAGGCCTGGTCGGCGGTGCGGAGGATCGCCTCCATGCGGTGAGAGATGGTGACGATCGACTCGACGCCGACCATCGCGGCGAGCCCCTTGATCGTGTGGAGTGCGCGAAACACGTCTCGCACGTGACGCAGCATCGGCTGGCCGCCACGCGCCGCGCTCTCGATGAGGAGCAGCTTGGAGTTCGCGACCTCGAGATGCTCGGCTGCCTCGGTGACGAACGCAGAGACGAACTCCCGAAGATCGACGGGGTCACTCACGTCGTAGGCCGGCCCGAGGCGAGCAATGCTTGGACTTCGGCGACGATCGCGTCCGGCGTGAACGGCTTCGTCATGAAGCGATCGGCTCCGGCATCGAGCGCGCGGGTGCGCGACGACTCGTCGCCGCGCGTCGTGACGATGACGATGGGGAGCGCGCGGAGCTGGTCTTGGGCGCGGACGAACTCCACGACCTCAATTCCGCCCACGTCCGGCATGTTCAAATCGAGGACGACCAAATCGAACTTCTTGAGCGAGAGCCGCTCAATAGCCTCGAGCCCGGTTGTCGCGTGGGTGAACGCGAGGTTCGGAAGACTGCGCAGGCAAGCGACGATCATGTCGCGCATGACATTGCTATCGTCGACGACCAGGACGTCCGCCAAGGTGTTCCTCTCTAAACAACATCGCCGCCAGGGCTCTTGCGCCCGGACAGCGCCAGCGCGATGAACCGCATTCGGTGACCGTGCTGCAAGTCAGTTCATATCACGTCGACTCCCGCGCGGCCGTCTGGATCGTCGACGACAGCGCGCTGGAAGCGAATTTTGCACGCGGGGCACTGGAATCGATTCGCCCAACACAGCCACAGGAGCGCTTTGCCGTCGAGGTGTTCAGCGACGGTTCGACCATGCTCGAGCGCGTTTCCGCGGGAGCTGTTCCGCACGTCCTGATCCTCGATTGGCACATGCCCGGGCTATCGGGCGTCGAGATTTGTCAGTACCTCCGCTCCAATCACGCCACGGCCGCGCTCCCGATTCTGTTGCTCACGGTGCACAGTGAGACCCGTGACGTCGTCGAGGGACTGCGCGCGGGGGCCAACGACTACCTGAAGAAGCCGTACGCGCCGGAAGAGCTCCTGGCGCGCGTCGAGTCACTGCTCCGCTCCGCGCAGCTCCGAAAGCGCGCCGAGGACGCCGAGGCGGGGGTCTCGGTGCTGCTCCAACATCTGCCCGACGCGCTGCTGATGGTCGACGCGAACATGCACGTGGTCTTCGCGAACGAGGCCGCCAAGCACGCGTTCGCTGGCGAGGTGGTGGGGCGACTCATTGGCGACGTGCTGCCGACGCTCGCGCTCCCCACCGCGCCCCATTTGCGTGCCGTGCCCGATATCACCGTGGGCGAGCGAACGTATTCGCCCGTTGTCGGGCCGGTGCCCCACGACGGCAGCCATCGGACGGCGATCGCCCTCCGCGACGTCACCGCCGAGCGCGGCGCCGAGGCACGTCGGCTCGACTTCTACTCGATCGTCGCCCACGACCTCCGAACCCCGCTCGCAGCTGTGCTGTTGCGCACCGAGCAGTTGCTCCGCGGCCGGCGCGGAGACCTGCCGGCGCCCGTCAACGACGAGCTCAAGACGGTGCGGCGGCGGCTCTTGCAGATGAGCGAGCTCCTCAACGACTTCCTCGACCTCGCGCGCGTCGACGCGTCGGGCCTGGGAATCGAGCCCGCCGAGATGGATGTCTCGGCGACGGTCCGCGAGGCTGTCGAACAGATCCGCGGCGTTGCCGACGACGGGGGGCTCGCGCTCCATTGTCACGGCTGCGAGCGGCCGCAGCCGGTGTTCGGCGACGCGCGTCGCATCCGTCAGGTCGTCACGAATCTGTTGAGCAACGCGATCAAATTCACGCCGAGCGGCGGTCGCGTCGATGTCGACCTCGCGCAAGAGAGCGGCGACGTCATCGTCTCGGTGCGTGACACCGGAGTGGGGGTCGCCGCCGCCGCGCTGCCAATCGTGTTCCAACGTTACGCGCGCGCGGTCGATGCGCGCTCGGTCGCCGGCACTGGCCTCGGGCTCATGATCGTCCGCGAGGTGATCGAGGCCCATTACGGCAGGGTCGGGGTCGAGAGCGAGGTCGGGAAGGGCAGCCGGTTCTGGTTCTCGCTGCCGCTCACAACGTCCCGGCCGTGAGGCGAATGACCGAAATCAGAGGCGCCCGGCCATAGGGGCGCTCCCATGGTGCCGGAGCGGCGCCATGAACCAGAGCACGCACGAGACCTCCGCAATCGCCATTCGACCGCTCTCGAAGAGCGACCTCGACGCAGTGATCGCACTCGATCGCGCGATCACCGGTCGACCGCGACGCGGGTACTTCGAGCGTCGTCTCGCTTCGGCGCTCCGCGATCCGCGCGGCCACCTGCAGCTCGCGGCGTCGGGCGCGCGCGGGCTCGTCGGCTTCGCGCTCGCGCGCGTCGCGCCCGGCGAGTACGGCCGGGCGGCGCCGGTCGTGCTGCTCGAATCGATCGGCGTCGATCCAACGATGCAGCACGCCGGAATTGGGCGACGGATGGTGTCGTCGTTATCGCGGGACGGTCGAGCGATCGTCACCCAGGCCGATTGGCGCGATCACGCGATGTTGCGCTTTCTCGCAGGGGTGGGCTTCGCGCTCTCGCCGCGCCTGCTCCTGGAGCGGCGCGTCTCGCGCATGCCGCTCCCGTCGACAGACGACGCGTTCGAGCGACCCATTCCGCCGGTGCGGCGTCTGCGCGCGGACGATCTCGACATGATCGTACGTATCGACGAGATGTCGACCGGACGCGTGCGCCGCGACTACTTCGAGCGCAAGTTCGACGAGACGCTGCACGAGTCGCCGATCGCGGTGTCGCTCGTGGTGGAGGACGATGGGTTCGTCGTCGGCTTTGCGATGGCACGGGTGGACCTCGGCGACTTCGGCCATGTCGAGCCGACGGCGTCTCTCGACACCATCGGTATCCACCGTGGGCTCGCGGGCAAGGGGCTCGCGAGCGCGTTGCTCACCCAGATGATCGAGAACCTCGCCGCGCTCATGGTCGAGCGCCTCGAGACGGAGGTCGCGCACGACCACTACGAGCTCCTGCGCTTCTTTCATCACTTCGGGTTTGCGCCCGCGCAGCGGCTGGTGTTCGAGGCCTCGGGCGCCGCGCCCGCGTGACCGATGTCATGGTGAGCGCGTTTCGCGCCGGACACGCTCGAGGCGTGCGGGTGCGAGCGACGAACCTGCTCTGGTTGGCGATGGCAGTCGGCGGCTTCGCCGCGTGCAGCGACGACGAGGTGATGCCGTCCGTGGCGGAGGACGCCAGCGTGTTCGTCGACGCCGAGGGCGTCGATGCCGACGCCAGCCTCGCAGAGACCGACGCCAGCCTCGGGGAGACCGACGCGAGCCTCGGGGAGACCGACGCCGAGGTGAGCGTCGACGACACCAGCGTGCTCGAGGCGCCCACCGATGTCGCCGACGCGACCGACGTCATCGACGCCAGCGAGCTCGCCGACGCGAGTGAGGTCGACACGATCGACGCGCCGCCCGCGAAGGTGCCGATCGACTTTCATGTCCCCGGCACCGCCGTGGGCGACGTCGCGTCGAGCGCGCTCCTCCCCTCGTCGGGGTGCCTCGGTTGCCACGGGAGCGACACCGACGCCGACATGCCGCACGCGCCGTACCCGACGTGGCGCACCAGCTTGATGGCGTGGGGCGGGCGCGATCCGCTGTTCTTCGCGCAGATGACGACCGCAAACCAGGACGTGCCCGGCGTCGGGTACTACTGCCTGCGCTGCCACGTACCGATGACGATCCCGTCCGGCCACGCGCTCGATTGGAAGGGCGCGACGCTCGACGACTACGACCGCGACGGCGTCAACTGCCACTTCTGCCACGCGATGGTCGACCCGATCTTCGTGAAGGGGAAGAACCCCGCCAAGGACGAGGGCATCCTCGCGAAGCTCGCCGACGCGCCGAAGCACTACGGCAACGCGCAGTTCGTGCTCGACCCCGACGGCACGCGCCGCGGGCCGTACGACCTGTCGCTGGCCTACCACCCGACGCTGCAATCGCCGTTCGTGCGCAGCGGCGACATGTGCGGCACCTGCCACGACGTGGGGAACCTCGCGGTCTCGAAGCAACCCGACGGCAGCTACGCCTACAACACCATGGGCGCTGCCGCGCCCGATCCCGACCCGCGCGCGCAGTTCCCCCTCGAGCGCACGTACACCGAGTGGAAGCTCTCGACGTTCGCCGCCAAGGGCGTCGACATGAAGGGTCGCTTCGGCGGCGTCGGTGCGACGGTCGTGTCGACCTGTCAGGACTGCCACATGCCGCGGGCGAAGGGGAGGGGCTGTCAGTGGGGCCCGGAGCGCGACGACCTCGCGCGCCACGACTTCGCCGGCGCATCAGCGTGGGTGCTCCGCGCGATCGCGACCGAGAACCCGAGCTCGGCAGCGATCCTCGAGAAGGGCGCGGTCGCCGCCGAGACGATGGTCTCGCGCGCGGCGACCCTCGAGCTCACGCAGACCGCCGCCACGCTGCACGTGAAGCTGGTGAACGAGACCGGTCACAAGCTGCCGACGGGGCACATCGAGGGGCGCCGTGTCTGGCTCGACGTTCAGGTGCTCGACGCGTCGTCGGCGATCCTCGTCGAATACGGCAAGTACGATCTCGCGACCGCGACGCTCGACGAGAAGACGACGACGGTCTTCGAGATGCACGTCGGGCTGAGCGCGAAGGCATCGACCGCGACCGGGCTGCCCCCGGGGCTCACGACGCACATGGCCCTGGCCGACTCGATCGTGAAGGACAACCGCATCCCGCCGCGTGGCTTCGTCAACGCCACGTACGCCGCCGCGGGCGCCCCGGTCGTCGGCGCGACGTACGCGGACGGGCAGCACTGGGCGATCGTCGACTACACGCTCCCCGCGGGCAGCAAGCGCGTGAAGGTCACCGCGTATTACCAGACGGCGCCCCGCGCCTACATCGAGCACCTGCGCGAGGCGAACAAGACTGACACCTGGGGCGAACGACTTCACACCGCGTGGACGAAGACGTCGAAGGGCCCGCCGGTTCCGATCGCGTCGGCCGAGCTCGCGATCACACCGTGACGGAGGCGGATGGGACAGCAGCGCTGGATCACTGCTCGGCGTTGGGGGGCCTCCGCGCTCTTGCCGGTCGCGTTCCTCGGCGGCGGGTTGCACACGATCTACGGCGGCGGTCGCAGCCGCGGTCCGGGAACCGTGCACCTTGCGCGCGTGCCCACCGCCGTGATCGCAGCGCGCTCCGCGCCCGACTCGGTGACCGCGAAGGCGCTCGGCGCCGAGGAGGACCAGATCCTCTTCGGCGATCTGCACGTGCACACGACCTACTCCGGCGACGCGTTCCTACGGAGCCTACCGCTGCTGCAGGGCGAGGGCGCACATCCGCCGGCCGACGCGTGCGACTTCGCGCGGTTCTGCTCCGGGCTCGACTTCTTCGCGCTCACCGATCACGCCGAGACGATCACCCCCAAGCGCTGGGCTGAGGAGCGCGAGACGATCCGGCAGTGCAACGCGGTCGCGGGCGATCCGGCGAACCCCGATCTCGTCGCGTTCACGGGGTTCGAGTGGACGCAGGTCGGGCTCGTGCCGGAGCAGCACTACGGGCACAAGAACGTCATCTTCCGCGACACCGACGACGCACACCTCCCCGCTCGCGTGATCTCTGCGACGGGGCCGCTTGGGCCCGCGATGCGCGCTGCGCGTCCCGCGCCGGGCATCTGGAAGATTCCGTTCCGCGACTTCGCGCACCGCGACGTGTACATGGACTTCGTCACGTTCACGCGGGAGACGCGGGCGATCCCCGATTGTCCCGCCTCCGTCCCCGAGCGCGCGATGCCGCTCGAGTGCCGCGAGGAGGTCGCGACGCCGCGCGAGCTCTTCGACCGACTCGCCGACTGGGGCTTCGACTCGATCGTCATCCCGCACGGGACGACATGGGGCTTCTATACGCCACCCGGCAGCGACTGGAAGAAGCAGCTCACCCCCGCGCAGCACGATCCGACGCGCCAGCTCCTCTTCGAGGTGTACTCCGGGCACGGCAACTCGGAGGAGTACCGTGCGTGGAAGGATGTCGACGTCGGCGCAGGTGGCGAGCCTGCGTGTCCCGCGCCGTCCGCGCGCTACGAGCCGTGTTGCCATCGTGCAGGAGAGATCATTCGGAGCCGCTGCGGCGCGATCCCCGCAGCCGAGTGCGAGCAGCGCGTCGCGGACGCGCGGAGGCGCTACCTTGCCGCAGGCACGGCCGCGCACCTCACCGTGCCCGGCGCGAGGGTCGAGGACTGGGGCGGGTGCGGTCAGTGCCTCGACTGCTTCAACCCCTCCTTCAACTACCGGCCGGGCGGCTCGGCGCAGTTCGTCCTCGCGACCACCGACTTCACCGACCCGGGGAACCCCAAGCGGTATCCGTTCGGCTTCATCGCCTCGAGCGACAACCACAGCGCGCGTCCGGGCACCGGGTTCAAGGAGTTCGCCCGCCGCATGATGACCGAGGCCACCGGCGCGCGCGACGAGGCGTGGCACGAGTTCATGGCGCCGCCGACGGCCGCCGCCGCGGAGTCGCTCGCCGTCGATCCGACCAAGCCGTTCGCGGCGCCGTGGCTCGCCGTCGACATCGAGCGGCAGGCGTCGTTCTTCATGACCGGGGGGCTTGTGGCCGTGCACGCGCGGGGACGAAGCCGCGACGCGATTTGGTCCGCGATGAAGTCGCGGTCCGTCTACGGAACCTCGGGCGATCGCATCCTCCTCTGGTTCGATCTCGTCACCCACGACGGTCTGCGTCCCATGGGCAGCGAGGTGACGCTCAGCTCGTCGCCCTCGTTCGAGGTGCGGGCCGCGGGCGCGTTCGAACAGCTCCCCGGCTGCGCGCCGATGCCGTACGGTCCTCCGGCTGCGCGCCTCGAGGCGCTCTGTCGAGGTGAGTGCTATCGGCCGAGCGGAGCCCGCAAGCCGATCACGCGCATCGAGGTCGTGCGCATCCTCCCGCAGCTCGAGCCGAACGAGCCGATCGCCTCGCTCGTGAGCGATCCGTGGCGCACCTTCGTGTGTCCTCCCGGCGACGCGGGGTGCAAGGTCACGTTCAACGATCCCGAGCTCGCCACCCTCGGGCGCGACGCGACCTACTACGTGCGCGCGATCGAGGCACCGTCGCCGGCGATCAACGCGGCGGGCCTGCGCTGCGACCGCGACGCGCAGGGCAACTGCGTGAAGGTCCACCCCTGCTACGGCGACTACCGCACCGACTTCAAGGACGACTGCCTGGCGCCCAACGAGGAGCGCGCGTGGTCCTCTCCCATCTTCGTGCGCTGGGTGAAGCCATGATGACTCGGGCGCGGCGGTCGCGTGTCCTCTTGCTCGCGGGCGCCGTCGCTGGGCTCGCGGTCGCCATGCACGGGATGTTGTCGCCGCGCGAGTCCGCGCTGCCGCCGGGGGTCGTGGCGATGGTCGGTGACGTCCCGATCACGGCGGAGGAGTACGCCCGCACGCTCGCGGCGGTGGCGAGCGATCGCCGCGATGGGGCGCTCGATCGCGCGCTCCAACGCCACGTCCTCGATCGGCTCGTCGACGAGGAGCTGCTCGTGCAAGCGGCGATCGCGTCCGGCCTGCCGCTGCGTGAGCCGGCGCTCCGAGGGCAGCTCGCCTCGGCGATGATCGACGCAATCGTCGGGGTGCGCGCGGAACCGAGCGACGAGGCGCTGCGCGCGCACTTCGCGGCGCGCTCGGGCGCGTTCGCGCGCAACGGCCGCGTGCGGGTCGAGGCGCACTGGTTCGAGAAGGGCGACGCGCGGGCGCGCGCGGCGAC
>JALHOE010000023.1 GCA_022843175.1 Deltaproteobacteria bacterium | reverse complement strand
GGGCTGCCGGCGCCGCGCCGTCCTCGACGATGTCGAGCAGCGCTTCCTCGGTCGGCGGGCCCGCGTCGCGAAAGCTCGCCGTGCGCCCGAGCAGCGCGCGGAGCTCGCGGACCCACTCCGCGGGGTCGCGCTCGCCTCGCACGAGCGTCGCCCGATCGAAGGACCCACCGCTCGCACGCAGGCGGAGGGTCTCGTTGATCCGCTCGGCCAGCGCGCGGGCGCGCGCGTCGACCGCGCGGTCCATGCCCTCGGCGAAGGCGTCGTTACGCTTCTGGTCGACCAGGAGCTCGTGGCGCAACTCGCCATCCGGGCCGAGCAATCGCACCACGCTCATCGGCGAGCCCATCACCGTCTCGCCCTCGGCAGCGACCGCCCGAGCCACGCCCTCGAGCGGCAGAAACAGCTCCTTGCCGAAGCGACGGATGGTGATCCCGTCGGTGCCGACGGTGGTCTTCGCGGGAACCATCATCGACAGCGCAGCGGCGAAGGTCGGCAGGAGCACCAGCGGGATCACCAGCGGTGCGTTCAGGACCGCGCCGATCAGCGAGGCGCCGAGCGACGCGAGGAGCGCGACGATGACCATGACCAAGCGCGTGCGAAACGTCTGCACATCGGGCGCGAGGAGGTGGAAGCGGCCCACCGCGCGCGTCGGGTCGAGCTCGAGGGACGCCAGCGCTGCCCGCGCGGTCTCGACGTCGGGCAGCACGAGGTCGATCGGGACGCCGCTCCCTCGCTCCAGTCGAAGCAGCGTTCCCTCGATCTCGTCGGGCACGACGGTGCCGGACCGCACCGCGTCGCGCGCGCACAAGCGACGCTCGCCGAGGAAGATGGAGCCGTCGCGGATCGAAAGAGCGCCCCGCGCGACGACCGGGCGCTGCGCCAGGGCACCGCGGAGCATCACGAAAATGCCGACCAGCAGCGCGAGCGGCATCGCCGCGAGCAGCGCCGCGGTGAGGAGCGCCGCCGACGCGGCGACGAATGCCAGCAGCGCGGCGGGGATCACCGCCGCGCGCGCCGTCTGCTCGGCCCGCGAGCGCAGCAGCCCCACCTCCCCGCTCACCCGCGCGAGCATAGGCCCGGAGGCTTCTCGTAGCCACGTGACCGCCGGTTCACTTCGTCCCTCGCGATCGCGGAAATCGCGCCGAGTTCCTCGCTGGCGCGCGCGGTGCAGCACGGGCAGCGAATGCGCGCGTCGCTGTTGGTCATGCTCGCGGCGCTCGGATGCGGTGCTCCGGAGACACTCGCCGACGTGTCGTACGACGACCGGTTCGGCGCGGCGACGACGATGGACGTGTACCTCCCCGAGCGAGACGGCTCGCTCCATCCGGGGATCCTCCTCGTGCACGGCGGCGCGTGGTCGCTCGGCTCCAAGTCCGGCTACACCGGCGTGGCCAAGCGCTTCGCTCGCTCGGGATACGTCGCCGCCACCATCAACTACCGACTCGCCGAGGAGGGCCGCTACCCGAACGCGGTGCGCGACTGCATGTGCGCGCTCTCCTTCCTCCGCGCCCACGCCGCCGAGTACGGCATGGATCCGGCGCGCGTCGCGGCGCTCGGCTACTCGGCGGGCGGACACCTCGTCGCGTTGATGGGCGTCGCCGGCACCTACCCCGCGCACGTGCCCGACTGCGCGTCGGGGCCGACCCCGCCGCCGAACGCGATCGTCGCCGGCGCCGCGAACCCGGACTTCCGGGGCACGGATCGCGAGGTGGTCCGCGACTTCCTCGGGGGCAGCGAGGCCGAGGTGCCGGACGCCTACCGCTTCGCGTCGCCGCGGTTTCACGTGGGGCCCAACAAGCCGCCGTTCCTCTTCGTCCTCGGCGGCGCCGACATCGCGAACCAGAAGCATCAGGTCGTCGCCATGCGCGACGCGCTCCGAGCCGAGGGCAACGTCGCGGACATGTTGCTCGTCGACGGAGGCGGCCACCTCCTCAACTACGGCCCCTCGCCGGGCGAGCTGCACATCGACGAGGCGACGGTGGCCCCCGAGTCCTGGCTCGCGATCGCAGACTTCCTCGATCGCACGGTGAACCGGTGATCGCGCTCCTGTTCGCGCTCGGCGGCGACGTCGTCGCGTCGCCCACGCCCCTGTATCACCACGCGCTCTCCACGCAGCCCCTCGCCCTCCTCGGCGACGGCGTCGTCGTGCAGTACGAGCACTTCGTGCTCCCTCCGCGTCTCAGCGTGGCCACGAGCCTCGGCGCGCGATGGGGCGCTTCGGGCGACTTCTCGGGGCGCACCTACGCCGCGGGCGTCGAGGGCCGCGTCTGGCTGACCGGAGCGTTCTGGCTCTCCGGTCAGCCGGCCGGGGCGATGGTCGGTCCGTACCTGTTCGGCCGCGTCGACGGCTCGCTCAACTACGTGCGGATGGGCGAGCGGTCGATCGGCGGCACCTTCGATCTCGCCGAGACCGGGGGCGTGGGGCTGCGCGCGCTCCTGTTCGGGCGCGTGGAGCTCACGCCCTACCTCGGAGCGGGCGCGCTCACCTCGTTCGATCAGCGCGGGCGGCTCTCGCCGTACACGCGGCCCGTGCTCAAGCTCGGGCTCACGGTCGGCGTGATGTTCTGACTACAGCGTGCGCAGGTACTCGATGAGCGCCTTCTTCTTGCTGTCCGGCAGCGAGGTGCCCCAGGCGTGGCCGCGCAGCTCGTCGACGTCGCACTTGTTGCCGCCCGAGAGCGACGGCAGCCAGTTGATCGGATAGGCCACCGGGCCGGTGGGCGTCATCAACGTGGTCATCTTGGCGCGCTGCCCGGCGCGATACGGCGGCGGCGTGAGCAGCTGCCACGCGCTCGCCTCGAAGTCGGCGTTCTCCTGCGCGACGTTGACGGCGCCGAGCGTGATGCTGCCGATGCCGTTGTGGTGAAGGTACGGCGCCGTCGCCCACATGCCGTTGAGCGGCATCACGCGATAGCCCTTGAAGCCGCGCGACTTGAGCTCGGTGCTCCCGAACTGCGCCCAGATCTTCCCGGTGTCCCAGTTGGTGGTGAGCGCACGGCAGTTGTTGGCGGCGATCTCGTTGGTGCTCGTCTCGATGCCGGCCGCGCCGGCGGTGGTCGAGAGCGGCAGCACCTTGTCGTTGCTGCCGACCTTGCCGCTGTGACAGCTCGCGCAGGTGGTGTTGAACACCGCCCGGCCCTCCTCGACGAGCGGATCGTCGTCGCACTTGGCGAGCGGGTTGTTCGGCGCCTTCACCGTCTCGAGGAACTTGACCATGTCGTTGAGGTCGTCGTCCGGCGGCCACATCGCGCACTTCTTCTTGCAGGCCGCGACGTCGATCGGCGAGTTGCTCATGATCGCCGGCAGCGAGCACTCGCGGTAACACATGCCGATGTTCGAGTAGACGCGCGCGCCGGCCGTCTGCCCGCCGACGTCGTCCTCGCCGCCCTGCCCGCCGCGGTGGAACGTGCCCTCGGTGTTGGTGAAGTACGGCCGATGCGGCACATCGAAGAACGCGGTGACGACGCCGGGGTTGTTGTAGCCGTCGTCGAACAGCGTGGTCGTGTCGACGGTGCCCGGGTTCCACGAGTCGAAGAGCGCCTTCTTCGGCGCCTCGGCCGGGTTCGTGGGGCTGAGGTTCGCGCCGAACACCGCGCCAAACTTGAAGCGCAGGTTGCCGATCGTCGGGTGGATGTTGACCCACCGCGGCTCGCTCGGATCCTTGGGCGGGTTCACCGGGTTGAAGCCGGCGTGGCAGCCGGCGCAGGTGACGGCGAACTGCCGGGGGAGCGCCGAGTCCTTCTTGCCCGTCGCGAGGTTGTAGTCGTGCTCGATGCGGATCCCGAGCACGCCCGACGCCTCGGGATCGGGACACACGTCGTTGGGGTGCATCGGGTCGGTCGCCTCGCCGGGCTTCGGCGCGCGACAGTCGGGATCGTTGATCGCACCGAACTTCGCGAAGCGCTCGCTGCGCTTGGTGTTCATCATCACGTCGAACCCGAGCTTCAGGCGCTTGCCCTCGGGGGCGTAGGTGGAGAGGAAGGTCGTGAGGAACCAGCCGCCGCCGTAGGTGTTCTTGAACCACACGTCGCGGCCGTGCCGCACGTCCTTGTCGCCGCCGAACATGAGCCCTTGCGCCTCGCGCTCGCCGTCTGCGTCGGTGTCGACGGTGCAAGCTGCGAAGCCGCTCGCGGTCGCGATCACGATCACTGCGGCCAGTCCTCGGGAGATGCGTCGGTGCATGTTCGTTGTCCTCCTCGTTGGCCCCCGCCCTTGAAAAGAAAGAACCGCAAACGACGGAGCTCAGCAACGTCGTCAGGTCTGCTCAAAGCGGGCACGACGCACCACGGCGCGCCGACGTCAGCGCACCTCCGCGCCGTCATGATCTTTCGCAGGAGGCACGCTCGCGTTTGGATCGGAGCGGCGCCCGCGTCGCGTTTGGGCCAATCGCGCAAAGGTATGGGGTGCGTCAATCGAGGCGAACCGCTTGCGGCGACGCGCAGCACCCGCGCGAACCGCGCCCGTTCGCGCCCCGGATCTCCGAGATCGTCCCCGGCGCGCGGGTTGCACCACTGGTCGAAAGCCAGCGCCGCAAAGGAGGCTTCCCATGTTCGTCGCCAGATGGTCATTCCTGACTCGCTTCGGAAAGGTGGACGAGTGCGTTGCCGTCCTTCGCAAATGGGAGGTCGACGTCGGTGAACGCATCGGATGGAAGCTCGGCTCTGTCCGATTGATGAAGAGCGTCCTCGGCACCTCGGACTCGGAGATCGAGTTCGAGACCAAGTTCGATTGCCTCAACGACCTCGAGTCCGCGTGGGGCGACATGGAGCGCGCCCACCATCAGCAGGAGTACCTGCGGATGCTCGAGGGGATGATCGTCCCCGGCACCAGCCGCTGGACCGTCTATCGCGAGATGCCGCTCGCACCCAAGGGGTAATGATCTCCGTCGAGCTCAAGCCTCTGCTCTCCAAGCTCAACGACACCGCGACGCGCGCGCTCAACGGTGCGGCCGGGGTGTGCCTCACGCGAGGCCACTACGAGCTCACCGTCGAGCACACGCTGCGCGAGCTCGTGCAGAACGGCGAGAGCGACGTCGCGCTGATCCTGGCGCGCTTCGACGTCAACGTGCCGCGGCTCGCGCGGTCGATCGAGGCTGCGCTCGACGAGTTCCGCACCGGCAACCCGGGCAAGCCCGCGCTCTCGCCGCTCCTCGTGGAGTGGATCGAGGACGCGTGGATGCTCACGTCGATCGAGCTCGGTCAGGGCTCGATCCGCTCGGGGGCGCTGCTGCTCGCCCTGGTCTCGCGGCCGCGGCGCTACCTGAACGGCGATCTGTTGGAGCTCGACAAGGTGCGGTTCGAGGAGCTGCGCCGCGCCTTCGCCGAGGTCGTCGCGCGCTCGCCCGAGGGGGTCGCGGCGGCCACGAGCGACAAGCCCGCCGTCCCCGGCGCCGACCCCAAGAAGCGCCCCGCGCTCACCCGCTTCGCGACCGACCTGACCGCCGCGGCCGCCGAGGGGAAGATCGATCCGGTCTTCGGGCGCGATCGCGAGATTCGCCAGCTCATCGACATCCTCGCCCGGCGCCGCAAGAACAACCCGATCATCGTCGGCGAGGCCGGCGTCGGAAAGACGGCCGTCGCCGAGGGGCTCGCGCTGCGGATCGCGCTCGGCGACGTGCCCGACCCGCTGCGCGGCGTGTCGATCTGGAGCCTCGATCTCGGCCTCCTCCAGGCCGGCGCGGGCGTGAAGGGCGAGTTCGAGAGCCGCCTCAAGGGAGTGATCGACGAGGTCAAGGCGTCGCCGAAGACGACGATCCTCTTCATCGACGAGGCCCACACGCTGATCGGCGCGGGCGCCGCGGCCGGCAGCAGCGACGCGGCCAACCTCCTCAAGCCCGCCCTCGCGCGCGGCGAGCTGCGCACGATCGCGGCCACCACCTGGGCCGAGTACAAGAAGTACTTCGAAGAGGACGCCGCGCTCGCCAGGCGGTTCCAGCCGGTCACCATCGACGAGCCGAGCGTCGCCGACGCCACGCTCATGCTGCGCGGGCTGAAGGCGAAATACGAAGAGGCGCACGGCGTCGCCGTCCGCGACGACGCGATCGAGGCGGCCGCGCGGCTCTCGGCTCGCTACATCTCGGGCCGGCTCCTCCCCGACAAGGCGGTCGACGTCCTCGACACGACGGCGGCCCGCGTGCGGATCGGCCAGACCTCGAAGCCCGGGGCGCTCGACGATCTCGAGCGCGGGATCGCCGCCGTGGAGCGCGAGCTCGCGGCCACCGAGCGCGATCGCAAGGGAGGGACGCACGTCGACGACGAGCGCACGCGCCGCCTGACCGGCCGCCTCGAGGAGGACCGCGGGAAGCTCGCCGCGCTGACCGATCGCTGGCGCGCGCAGCAAGCGGCGGTCGCGCGGGTGCAATCGCTGCGCGCGAGCTCCTCGTCGCCCCCGGCGGAGCTCGACGCAGCGCTCGCCGAGCTCGAGAAGCTACAGGGCGCCGAGCCCCTGGTGCGCCTCGAGGTCGACCCCGAGGTCGTCGCGCAAGTGGTCGGCGATTGGACCGGCGTGCCCGTCGGTCGCATGGTGCAGGACGACGCGGCCCGCGTGCTCGAGCTCGAGTCGCGGCTCGAGGAACGCATCAAGGGCCAGGACCACGCGCTGTCGGTCGTCGGCGCCGCGCTGCGTGGCGCGAAGGTCGGGCTGCAGGATCCGAACAAGCCGCAGGTGTTCCTCCTCGTGGGCCCGAGCGGCGTGGGCAAGACCGAGCTCGGGCTCACCGTGGCCGACGTGCTGTTCGGGGGCGAGCGGTTCGTCGTGACGATCAACATGTCCGAGTACCAGGACCGCGAGATGGGCGTGTCGGGCCTCATCGGCGCGAAGCCGGGCTACGTCGGCTACGGCAAGGGCGGCGCGCTCACCGAGGCGGTACGCCACCGGCCCTACTCGGTGGTGCTGCTCGACGAGATCGAGAAGTCCTGCCAGGAGGTGCGCAACCTCTTCTACCAGGTGTTCGACAAGGGCGAGCTGACCGACGGCACCGGCCGGCGGATCGACTTCAAGAACACCGTCATCTTCCTCACCACCAACCTCACCGCCGACGTCATCCAGAACCTGTGCCGCGACGGGCGTCCCGCGGCCGCCGACGTGCTCTCCGCGATCCGTCCGCTGCTCAGCGCCGCGCTGCAGCCGGCGTGGTTGGCGCGCACGACGATCGTGCCGTTCCTCTCGCTCGAACGCGGCGCCCTCACCACGATCGCCGAGCTGAAGCTGCGCACGCTCTCGCGGCGCCTGCGCGAGACGCACGGCATCGAGCTGGTGGTCGATCCCACGGTGATCACGCAGATCGCAGACCGCTGCGCGGAGGTCGAGACCGGCGCGCGCAACATCGACTTCATCCTGCAGGGGACGTTGCTGCCAATGCTGTCACGACAGATCCTCGCGCGGCTCGGGAGCGGCTCGACCCGCTCGCGGCTCGTCGTGGGCCTCGACGCCGCGCGCGAGCTGACCGTCGAGCTCACCTGAGGGGTGCGGTCGCGGGCCACACCTGCCGGGCGTAGTCGGCGAGCATCCGCGAGGCGCAGAACCGCGGCCCGATGCTCTTGAGCGAGGCGCGAATGCGAGCGACGAACGCGCGCGGCACGTCGTGCTCGTCGCGCGCGTGGAACTCCGGCACCACCTGCTTCTCGAGCAGATCGTAGAGCGCCGTGGCGTCGCGCGCGTCGTCGCCGTTGCTCGCGATCGCCCAGCCGTTCGCGCCGTCGTAGCCCTCGCTCCACCACCCATCGAGCACGGCGAGGTTCAGCCCGCCGCACAGCGCGGCCTTCATCCCGCTCGTGCCGCTCGCTTCCAGCGGGGGGCGCGGAATGTTCACCCACACGTCGCAGCCGGCGACGAGCGTCTGCGCCATCGCGAGATCGTAGTCCTCGAGGTACGCGACGCGCCGGCCGACCACCGGATCGCCCTTGAGCGTGAAGACCCGCTCGATGAAGGTCTTGGCCGGCTCGTCCTGCGGATGCGCCTTGCCCGCGAGGAGCACCTGAATCGGGTGCGCGGCGGACAACAGGCCGAGCGCGCGCGCCGGATCGTGGATCAGGAGGTGGAGTCGTTTGTACGAGGCGACCCGTCGCGCGAAGCCGACGACGATCACCCGCGGGTCGAACGTGCGCGCCGCTGCCTCGACGTAATCGATCGGCTCGCCGCGCGCGAGGCGGTCCCGCTCGCTGCGGACGCGCACGAAGTCGACGAGGGTGGAGCGGAGCTCGTTGCGGACGGCCCACAGCTCGCCGTCGGGGATCTCGTCGACGGCGCGCCAGGTCGCGGGATCGCTCGCCCGCCGGCTCCAGCCCTCGCCGAGGTAGCGATCGAGCAGCGCGCGCATCGGCGGCGCCATCCACGTCGGAAGGTGCACGCCGTTCGTGACGTGACCGATCGGTCGCTTCCACATCGCGCGCGCGACGCCGCCGTGCACCGCGCTCACCGCGTTGGCCGAGCGCGACACCGAGAGCGCGAGCTCGGTCATGCCGAACTTGCCCTCCTCTCCCCGCCCGAGCGTGAGCACCTCCGCGAGCGGGACGTCGTGGATCACGCGCGCCAGCTCGTCGTCCTCGTAGTGCTCGTTGCCGGCGGCGACCGGGGTGTGGGTCGTGAACACCAGCTTGTCGCGCACGCGCGCGACGGCGGCGCGGAGCTCCTCGCCGGGGGCCATCGCGCCGCGCGCCAGCTCGACCGCCGCGAGCGCCGGGTGGCCCTCGTTGAGGTGGAAGACGTCACGCTCGATGCCCATCGCGCGCAGCGCGCGCACCCCACCGATGCCGAGGAGCGCGTACTGCATCAGCCGAAACGCGCGATCGGCGACGTACAGCTGCGCGGTGATGAAGCGATCGACCGAGCCGTTCTCCTCGACGTCGGTGTCGAGGAGGAAGAGCGACGCGCGCCCCACCTGCACCCGCCAGATCAGCGCGCGCACCGCGTGTCCACGGATGAACACCTCCACCGCCAGGGGCGCGCCGGAGTCGTCGAGCACGGGGAGGATCGGCAGGAGCTCCTTGCTCGCCTCTGTCCAGTACTCGTGCTGACGTCCGCTGCGGTCGAGTCGCTGGCGGAAGTAGCCGCGGTGATAGAGGAGCCCGACGCCGACGAGGTCCACCCCGGCGTCGGCCGCCTCCTTCAGCAGATCGCCGGCGAGCACGCCGAGGCCGCCACCGTAGATCGCGAGCGACTGGTGGAGGGCGAACTCGGCGCAGAAGAAGGCGACGCGCGGCCCCGGCGAGAACGGCGCGCTACGGATCTCGTCGAGCGCGCGCGACATCGCCTCGGCGCGCCCGACGAGCCCGTCGTCGGCAGCTGCGCGGTGGAGGCACGAGAGGGGGGCGGTCGACAGCAGCTGCACCGCGTTGCGCCCGCTGCTCTCCCACAGCTGGGGCTCGATCGCGCGAAAGAGCTCGTCGCCCCCTGGCCGATACGTCCAACCGAGGTCGTAGGCGATGCGCGCGTGGAACCGCAGCGCCGCGGGCACGCGGTTCGCGAGGGCAGCCACCCGGTCGTCGAAGCACTGTGCGTGGCTCTTCATCGGTGGCTCGCGTGCGGCGGGCGGAGGGCCAGCTGCTCGTCCTTGAACGGGCGGGTCAAGAGCCTCTGGATCGCCTCGAGCAGCGGACGACCCTCGTGCAATACGGCGTGAACCTGTTCGGTGATCGGCATTTCTACCCCTTCCCGAAGCCCGATCGCGCGAGCCGCGAGCGCGGTGTGATACCCCTCGGCGACCGACGTCTGCGATTCGACCCACGCGCGCGCGTCGATGCCCTCGGCGATCTTGCGGCCCAGCGTGCGGTTGCGCGACAGGTCTCCGCCGCACGTGAGGAACAGATCGCCCGCGCCGGACATGCCGAGAAACGTGAGCGGGTCCGCGCCGAGCGCCACGCCGAGCCGGGTGATCTCCGCGAGCCCCCGGGTGACGAGCGCCGCGCGGGCGTTGTGGCCGAGCTGCAGCCCATCGCACGCCCCGGCGGCGATCGCGATCACGTTCTTTACGGCGCCGCCGACCTGCACGCCGATCGGGTCGTCGGAGCTGTAGACGCGAAAGAGCGGCGAGTGGAGGAACCGCTGGGCCAAGAGCGCGGCGGTTTTGCCCACCGAGGCGGCGACCACATCGGTGGGGAGACCGTGCGCGACCTCGCGCGCGAAGCTCGGCCCCGAGAGGAACGCGATGCGCTCGGCGCCGATCTTCGGACAGCACTCGGCGAGCACCTCGGACATGAGCCGCAGCGAGTGCTCCTCCATGCCCTTCGAAGCCACGACCACGCACGCGTCGTCACGCACGTGGTCGCGCAACGCCTCGGCGAGCGCCCGCAAATGCTGCGCAGGTGGGACGAGCACGACCAGCTCGGCGTTCGCGGCGAGCGAGAGGTCGTCCGTCGCGCGCAACGCCTGCGGGAGCACGATGCGCGGAAGGAAGCCGCGATTCTCGTGCCGCTCGTTGATGTCGTCGACGACGGTGCGCTCGCGCGCCCAGAGCGTCACGGCGTGATCTTGACGCGTCGCGTGGCACGCGAGCGCGGTCCCCCAAGCGCCTCCGCCGGCGACGAAGATCGTGGCCATCCGGTGCGAAGGTGCAAGCGAGCGGCCAGCGTCAGTCGGGTCGCCACGCGGTCGGGCTGAGGCCCTTCCACCTGCGGAACGCGCGCGACCACGCGGACTGATCCGCGTATCCGAGGGTCAGCGCGATCTCGACCAGCGGCCGTCGCTCGCGCAGGAGTCGCTCCGACTCGCGCACGCGGAAGCCGTCGAGCACGTCCTGAAAAGTCCGCCCGATCGCGGCGAGGCGGCGGTGGAGCGTACGCTCCGACAGCCCGAGGGTGCGCGCGACCGCGGCGGCGGTGATCACGCCTCGCGGCATCAGATCGCGGAGTCGTCCGCGGATCGCCACCTCGAGATCGGGCGTGTCGGCGGGCGCGAGATCGAGGCGCTTCACCACGTCGGCGAGCGCCGAGCGCAGGTTCGGATCGGCGGATGCGAGCGGCAGCGCCGCGACCGCGCGCGACACGTGCATCGCGCTCACCGAGGCGCCGAACTCGACGGGGCACCCGAGCAGCTCTCGATGCCGACTCGGGCCGGGGGACGGACGGCGCAGCGTGACGCGCTCGAGCTTGTACTCGGGCCCGCCGAGTCGTGCGAAGCGACCGGTGGTGATCGCGATCGCCGACTCCTCGCCGAACATGCCGTCCGGCGTGTCGCCGCCCCGCGCCTCGAGAGACAGGCCCTCGCCCTCGTCGACGACCAGCCGCAGATCGCGGGTGATGCCCGCGAAGTGCGCGGAGAGCGCCCGCATCGCCCCCTCGATCGTGGCCGAGCTGCCGGCGAGGTAGTCGACGACGCCGAAGCAGCCGAACGGCGCCGCGAGGCCGAGGATCGTCGGGAGCTCGGGGTCGGGACGCTGCTCGGCGGCCGCCGCGAAGAGCGCGGCCGTGACCTTGCGCGGTAGCTCGGCGTCGGGATCGAGCGCCGGGGGGACGCCGGCCGCGGCCCGGACGCGCGCGACGTCGATGCCGGAGCGCTCCATCGCCGCGAGCAATCCCTCCACCGTCCGAGCGGGCGTCACCCGGTAGAGTCTATCAACCAACTGTGGGTCATGATGTCGCCATGCGCCGCGCCGTGCTCGTCCTCGCGCTGCTCTCGTGCGGGCGGAGGTCGAGCGCACCGCCGAGCGAGGCGGGGCCGCCGGTGAGCCCGCCGGTGAGCCCCGGGGAGCACGCGAGCGCTCCCGAGCGCAGCACCGCGGCGATCGATCGGGTCGTCGAGGAGGCGTTGGTGCGCGGCGACGCGCCCGGCGCGGTCGTCGAGGTGTGGTCGAACGACCAGCTCGTGCATCGCAAGGCGTACGGGCATCGGCGCGTCGCTCCGGAGCGAGTGCCGATGACGGTCGATACGGTGTTCGATCTCGCGTCGCTCACCAAGCCGCTCGCGACCGCGCTCTCGATCCACCTGCTCGCCGCCGAAAAGCGACTCGCGCTCGGCGATTCCGCCAAGCAATTCCTCCCCGAGCTCGGGGACGACAAGGGCGCGATCACCATCGAGCAGCTCCTGCTCCACACCTCGGGGTTGCCCGCGGCCGGCTCGCTCTCTTCGTTCCGCGACGGCGAGAAGAGAGCGCTCGAGCGGATCGGCGCGCTGCGCCTCGCGAGCCCGCCCGGCGCTGCCTACAAATACAGCGACCTCGGCTTCATCCTGCTCGGCGCCATCGTGGCGCGCGTGAGCGGCGAGCCGCTCGACGCGTTCGCCCACAAGCGACTGTTCGCGCCGCTCGGGCTGAGGGCGACGGGGTTTCGACCGGCCGCCGCGCTGCTCCCTCGCGTCGCGCCCACCTGCCGCGACGGTGGGATCCTCGAGGGTGTCGTCCACGACCCGTGCGCGAGTGCGCTCGGCGGCGTGGCCGGCCACGCCGGGTTGTTCTCGACGGCGGAGGAGCTGTCCACGTTCGCGCGGATGCTGCTCCACGGCGGCGAGCTCGGCGGCGTGCGCGTCCTTCCGAGCGACCTCGTCACGACGATGACCAAGCCGGTGCACGTCCCCGGCGCGCGCCGCACCCTCGGGTGGGACGTGCACGGGCTCGGGTTCGGGCACACCGGGTTCACCGGGACCTCGCTCTCCATCGATCCCCGCACCAAGACGACGATCGTGTTGCTCACGAGCCGCCTCCACCCGGACGAGAAGGGAGACGTGAGCAGGCTGCGACGCGAGCTCGCCGAGGCCGTGCGCGTCGCGATCGCGGCGCCCGGCGTGCGGACCGGGATCGACGTGCTCGAACGCGACGGCTTCGCGCGCTTCGCGGGCAAGAAGGTCGCGCTCGTGACCAACCGGAGCGCCGTCGATCGCAAGGGGCAGCGCACGCTCGACGTGCTGCGCGCGGCCGGCGTGAACGTCGTGGCGCTGCTCGCCCCCGAGCACGGCCTCGACGCGACCGCCGACGAGTTCGTGCCGAGCGGCGTGGACGAGAAGACCCACCTCCCGATCAAGAGCCTCTACGGCGCCGATCGCAAGAAGCCGAGCGCCAAGGATCTCGCGGGCGCCGACGCGATCGTGTTCGACCTGCAGGACGCCGGCGCGCGGTTCTACACCTACGAGACCACGCTCGGGCTGGTCATCGAGAGCGCGAAGGAGCTCGGTCTGCCGGTCGTCGTCCTCGATCGCCCGAACCCGCTCGGCGGCGCGGTCGAGGGGCCGCTGCTCGACGTCGGCCGGACCTCGTTCACCGCCTATCACCGCACGCCGATCCGCCACGGGATGACCGTCGGCGAGCTCGCGCGCATGTTCGAGGGCGAGCGCTCGGTCGGCGCGCGCGTCGAGGTCGTGAAGATGCTCGACTACCGGCGCGACATGCTGTTCCACGACACCGCCCTCGCCTGGGTCCCGCCCTCGCCGAACCTGCGCACCGATCTCGAGGCCCTGCTCTACCCGGGCGTCGCGCTCCTCGAGGGCACCAACGTGAGCGTGGGCCGCGGCACGGGCGCGCCGTTCGAGCTCGTGGGCGCGCCGTTCATCGACGGCGAGGCGCTGGCGAAGCACATGAACGAGCGGAGGCTCCCGGGGCTGCTGTTCCGACCCACGCGCTTCACCCCCGCGTCGAGCACGCACGCCGGAGTCCCGTGTGGCGGCGTCTCGATCGCCATCACCGAGCCCGAGCGCGTCGTGCCGCTGCGCCTCGGCGTCGCGCTCGCGCTCTCGCTGCGGACGCTCTACCCCGGCGCGTGGCAGACGAAGAAGCTCATCGAGATCGTCGGCCACGACGCCACGATCAAGGCGATTGAACGGGGCGATCCGCTCGACTCGATCGTGACGTCATGGTCCGCCGACGAACGCGCGTTCGAGGCGCGCCGTAAGGCGTACCTGCTCTACTGACTCAGGGTTTGCCGGCGGCGAGCCAGGTCTTGTAGACCGGGCGCGGCACTCCGGTGCGGGTCATCAGGCCCATGCCGCCGAAGACGTCTCCGCTCGGATCGGGGTTGTCGCTCATGGCGAACCAGGTCGCGTAGTCGTAGACGGTCGGCTGCGCGTGGAGCCAATCGATGATCGCCTGAGCGACCGCTTGTTGGGACTCCGGCGTGCCGAACGGCGACACCGCCGAGGCGCCGACCTCGGTGACCGCGAGCCGGCACGCGCCGGCGATCGAGGTCCGCGCCGCGGCGAGCCAGCGCTGGATCTTCGCGGGGGCCGGATCGCTGCCCTCGGCGTCCGGCTCGGTCGGGTACATGGTGAGGCCGAGCACGTCGACGTTGGCGCAGGCCTTGGACGGGACCGTCGCGTACTCCGGGCTCGGCTGGAACTCGACGACGGTGCCGAGCTTCGGGCGCTTCGGGTGCGCCGCGGCGACGGCGCTGCGCACCGTGCCGAGCATGTTCACGAAGCCCGGCGTGAGATCGATCTTGTTGTCGTGGAGGACGATCTGGATGTAGCGATCGACCTCGTTGCCGAGGAACACGTGGGTGAGCACCGACGAGTCGTACCGCGCCGCGATCGCGCCGAGGAGCGCGGACAGACGGCTGGCGATCGCCGGATCGGCGAACCCGGCGCCGGTTCGGCTGAACGGCTGATCGGTGGGGAACTTCGAGGTGACGCAGAACGCGTCGCTCATGCCGTTCTCGACGCAGTCGGTGTTGGTGATCTCGATCTCGACCGACAGCTTCAGACCGGCCGCGGCGGCGCGCTTGCTCATGTCGTCGATGTCCCCGAACTTGTAGACACCCTTGCTCGGCTCGAGGTCACGCCACATCGTGTAGAACGTGGTCCGCGTGAGGCCGTCGGCGTGGGCGGTCGCGAAGTTGAAGCCGAGATCGTCGATGGTGTCGGTGACCCCGATGTCGAGCGAGGTCGCAGACGACGGCGGCGAGCCGGGCGGAGCGGTGGGAGGCGCGCCGGCGTCGGGTGACGAACCGGACGTCGGCGGCGCGGTCGTGGGCGCCGGAGCTGCCGACGACCCGGGCGCCGCCGGGTCTGCAGGGTTTGCGGCGACGGTGGCTTCGTCGTCGGGCGACGAGATCGTCCCCGACGAGCACGCGGTGAGCATCATCGCGATGAGCCCGAGTGCGTGGAAGGTGCTCGGTGACTTCATGCCGCTGACCGTACGGGCAACGCAGCAAGCACGCAGGCGCGGCCGTAGGCATTTTTGCGCGTCCCGCAAAGCCTGCGCCCGGAGGCGCGCGAGCTTTGCGAGACTTGCTCGTGATCGCGTGTGTGGGCGGTGGTGGCAGCGCGCTCGAGCTCACCGCGATTCCAAGAGGATCCTCCCGATCATGAGCGCTGTGGCTGAGCGCGCGTGCCCGTCGTCGCCTGCATGCCCATCTCGACGCGCGCCTTGACGTTTTCGAGGAGCGTCTCTGCGTCGCGCTCGTTCATGCGCGCGACGAGCCGCTCGGCGAGCTTCTGCCCGAGCGGCACCGGGATCGCGTACTCGACCGACACCGAGAGGAGCATCCCGCCGTTGTCGCCCGAGAACGTCCACTCGAAGGTGCTCGGGATCCCCTTGTCGTTCTTCACGACGCTGCGCTTGTTCTTCTCGACGGCGATCGACTCGGCGTGGCCGTGGAACTTCATGCCGGCCATCTTGTAGACCCAGTCGTAGCTGCGCCCGCCATCCGGCTTCGTCTGGACGTTGGAGACCTCGATCATGTTCGGCCACACCTCGACGAGGTTCTCGGGGTTCGACATGAACTCGAAGACGCGGTCGACGGAGGCGTTGATGCGAATGGACTTCCGGATGTTCGTCATGGCTCTCCCCTTTCGCTCGCCGTTCGAGCGGAACGAGTGGCCGAGCAACATCGATGCCCCGTCGAACGCACGAGAACGGCGTTCGCGCCGTCGCGACGCGACGAAGAGTTTGCACCGGCCGCCTCCGGAGATTGCGCAGTTCACATCCCGCGCGTGCTCGCTCCGAGTATTCTCTCGCGATGCTCGCGCCTTTCGCCGAAGAGGTTTGGATCGACACCCGCAGCGGCAAGTTCTGGGGCGTCGAGTGTGGGAGCCGCATGACGCTCGTGCGCATGGGCGACGGAGGCTTGTTCGTCCACTCGCCGGTGTCGCTCGACGACGAGACGCGTCGCGCCGTCGACGCGCTCGGCCCGGTGCGCGCCGTGGTCGCACCGAGCGTGTTCCACCACCTCTACGTGGGTGAGTGGATGCGTGCCTACCCCAAGGCGGTGTACGGCGCCTGCCCCGGGCTCGAGTGGAAACGTCCCGATCTCGCCTTCACGTGCGTGCTCGCCGACGAACCCCACCCGGCTTGGGCGCGCGATCTGAAGCAGGTGTACTTCTCTGCTCGCCGAGAGAACGAGGTCGTGTTCTTTCACGCAGTGAGCCGCACGTTGATCTGCTGCGACGCGCTGCTCAACCTCTCCACCCACGACTCCTGGACCACGCGCGTCGTCGCGCGGATGATGGGGAACACCGCGCCCGGCTTCGGCTGGCCGGAGCGGTTGATGATCCGCGACCGCGGGCTCGCGCGTCGACAGGTCGAGCGCATTCTCGCCTGGGACTTCGACAGGATCGTGCTCTCGCACGGGCCCGCGGTGGAGCACGGCGGGCGTGAGGCCGTGCGACGCGCGTACGCCTGGGTCTGACGCGCCCAGGGCAATTCGCCACGCTGCTTCCGCGCGCAACGCGGGTTCGATCGTGCACGTTCGCTGCTGGCACCGATGTTGATGACGGAGTCTCCGCTCAGGGGGCCCCATGAAGCGATGGATCGCACGAGCCGGAATTGGCGCGGTCGCGCTGGTCGCACTCGCGTGCGGCAAGCCGAAGTCGAAGGGTGGAGCGATCGCTGCGTCTGCCTCCGTCAAGGAGCTCATGGCCGCGCGCGGCCTGACCGAGGCGGACGTCGAAGCGGCGCTCCGCACGTACGTCCCGTCGGGGAAGCTCGACGATTACATCGTCTTCGCGTCCGGCGGGCAGTCCGGCCAGGTGCTCGTGATCGGCGCGCCGTCGATGCGCCTGTTGAAGCTGATCGGCGTGTACACGCCCGAGCCGTGGCAGGGGTACGGCTACGGCGGAGACGGCGACGCGGTGCTCGAGGGCGGCAAGCAGAACGGCCACGCGCTCGAGTGGGCGGACGTCCATCACCCGAACCTGTCGGAGACCAACGGCGAGTACGACGGCCAGGTCCTGTTCGTGAACGACAAGGCCAACGCCCGCGTCGCGGTGGTCGATCTTGCCGACTTCATGACCAAGCAGATCGTCGCCAACCCGCTGGCGGCGAGCGATCACGGTGGGACCTTCGTCACCCAGAACACCGACTACGTCATCGAGACCAGCCAGTACCCCGCGCCGCTCGGCCGCGAGTACGCGCCGCTGGCGGAGTACAAGGAGAAGTACCGCGGCGTCAGCGTGTTCTGGAAGTTCGACCGCACCACGAAGCGGATCGATCCCAACCAGAGCTGGGCGCTGGAGTTGCCGCCCTACACGCAGGATCTCGCGGACGCGGGCAAGCTCGACAGCGACGGCTGGGTCTTCATCAACTCGTTCAACACCGAGATGGCGATCGGCGGAACGCTCGAGGGCAAGCCCCCGATCGAGTCCGGCGCGTCGCAGAACGACATGGACTACCTGCACGTGATCGACTGGAAGAAGGCCGAGAAGCTCATCGCCGACGGCAAGGGACAGCCGATCAAGGGGATCCGCGTGCTGCCGCTCGCTGTCTCGGCCGCCGAGCGAGTCATCACCCTCATCGGCGAGCCGAAGAGCCCCCACGGCGTCGACGTGACGCCCGATGGCAAGGAGATCGTCGTGGGAGGCAAGCTCGACACCCACGCGACCGTGTACAGCTTCGAGAAGATCAAGAAGCTCATCGACGCGCAGCAGTTCGAGGGCAAGGACGCCTACGGGCTGCCGATCCTGAAGTTCTCCGACAGCATCCGCGGGCAGGCCGAGATCGGTCTCGGTCCGCTGCACACCGTCTTCGACGACAAGGGCAACGCGTACACCTCGGTGTTCATCGAGAGCGTCGTCGCGAAGTGGTCGGTCAAGGAGCTCAAGGTCATCGAGAAGATGCCGGTGCACTACAACATCGGCCACATTCTCGCGGCAGAGGGCGACACGGTCAGCCCGGACGGGAAGTTCGTCATCGCGATGAACAAGATGTCGCTCGATCGCTTCTCGAAGGTCGGGCCGCTCTACCCCCAAAACTTCCAGCTGATCGGGATCGACGGCGAGAAGATGCGGATGCTCGCCGACATGCCAATCGGCATCGGAGAGCCGCACTACGCCCAGATGATCCGGGCCGACAAGCTCAAGCCGATCAAGACCTATCCGCTCGGCGAGAACCCATACATCGGTCACAAGGACCCGTCGGCCACCGTGGCGGGCCAGGAGAAGATCGTCCGCAAGGGGAACGTGGTCGACGTGTACATGACCGCGATCCGCAGCCACTTCACCCCCGATCAGATCGAGGTCGAGCAGGGTGACACCGTGAAGCTGCACATCACGAACCTCGAACAGTCCGAGGATCAGACCCACGGCTTCGCGATCAGCATGCACAACGTGCAGCTCAGCCTGGAGCCGGGACGACACGAGAACGTCACCTTCGTCGCCGACAAGCCGGGCGTGTACCCGATGTTCTGCACGGAGTTCTGCTCCGCGCTCCACCTCGAAATGGCCGGCTACCTGCTGGTCAAGCCGAAGGCCAAGTGATGTCGCGCGGAGCGATGGTGCTCGCCGTGCTCCTCCTCTCCTGTCGGGGGAGGGACCAACCCGAGGAGCAGGCGCCGGCGCCGCCCCCGACCGCGACCGGCGGCGGCCTCGCCGACCTCAAGGTGCCGGACGTGCAGTACAGCTCGGCGCCCGCCGACATCGAGCGCGGCAAGGAGCTCTTCACCCAGAAGGGCTGCAACGCCTGCCACAAGCTCGGAGGCGGAAAGCTCGTCGGCCCCGACCTCAAGGGCGTGACCGCGCGCCGGGAGCGGCAGTGGATCACGAAGATGATCCTGCGGCCCGACCTGATGGTGAAGGAGGATCCCGCCGCGCGCGAGCTGCTCAAGACGCACCTCACACCGATGCCGAACCAGGGCATCGCCGAGAGCGATCTGATGCCGCTTCTCTCGTACCTCAAGGCGAACGAGTAAATGGCCAACGTCGCACCCACGGCGGCACGGCCGACGGCGCGGCGGAGCACGCTCCGGCTCGCAGCCTCGATCGCGCTCGGCGCGTTCGCGATCGTGCTCCTCGCGCTGAGCACCGGTCAGCTGTGGTGGAAGTTCTGGCTCTTCGCGCCGCAGTATCCGCAGGGGCTGATCCTCAACGTGTCGTTGACCGGCTTCAGCGGCGACGTGGCGGAGATCGACACGCTCAATCACTACATCGGCATGGCGCACCTCGACACCGCCGCGCGGTTCGAGCGCGCGGTCTCCGGGCCCGCGATGATGGCGCTCTGCGTCGCGGTCGCGCTGCTCCTGATCATTCGACGCCGGGCGACGGTGTGGATCGCCGCGGCGTTGACCGCGCTCCTCCCGATCGTGTTCGTGGTCGACAGCATGACCTGGCTGCGCAGGTTCGGTCACGGCCTCGATCCGAGGGCGCCGCTGCGGATCAAGCCGTTCACCCCCAACATGTTCGGCGAGGGCACGATCGGACAGTTCGAGACCTTCGCGCGCGCCGAAGCCGGGTTCTGGCTCTCGGTGGCGGCCGTCGCGCTGCTCGTCGGCGCAGCGCTCGTGCGGCCGCGGGCGGGAGCGTCGCGATGAAGCGACCGGCTGCCCTCTTCTCGGCGGCCACGCTCCTCTTCGATGCCCACGCAGTGGCGACCGTGGCCCCGGTCGCGTCGGGAACGATCGAGCTCACCCCGCCGCCCGGTGCGATCATCGCGCGCGACGAGGGCGAGCTGCGACGCCTGCTCGAGGACGGACCGTCCGAGATCTGGCTCGCGCCCCGCACCTATCGCACCGACCTGAAGATCCACCGCCGCGTCGCCCTGCGCGGCGTCCGTGGCGCGACGATCGAGGGCACGCGCACGCAGACCGTGGTGCGCATCGAGGCGGACGACGTCGAGCTCGAGAACGTGACCATCCGCGCGTCCGGCAGGCGAAACCTCGGCGAAGACGCCGGCGTCCGGGCGGCGGGTGCGGGGGTCGCCATTCGGAACGTCGTCGTCGAGGACACGCTGTTCGGGGTGATCCTCGAGCGCTGCGTGCGCTGCACCCTCGAGCGCTCCGTGGTGCGCGGCGCCGACATGCCCGCCTCGCTCCGCGGCGACGGCATCAAGCTGTGGGAGTCGCACGACTCCACCGTCCGCGACAACCACGTCGAGCACGTGCGCGACGTGGTCGTATGGTACTCGCGCCGCGTGGTCTGCGAGCGCAACCACGTGCTCAACAGCCGCTACGGCACCCACTTCATGTACGCCCACGACAGCGTCGCGCGCGACAGTCGACTCATCGGCAACGCAGTCGGGATCTTCGTGATGTACAGCTCGCGCCTGCACCTCGAGCGCGACGTGGTCGCGGGCGCACGGGGCGCCGCCGGGATGGGGATCGGCTTCAAGGAGAGCGACGGGGTGGTGATCGTGGGCACGTCGATCGCCGGCAACACAACCGGGATCTACCTCGACCGCAGTCCGCGTGACCCACGCGAGAAGGTCTCGTTCGACGACAACGTGTTCGCGGCGAACGACGTGGCGATTCGTGTCCACGGCGCCGCGGGCGGGGTTGCGTTTCATGGCAACGATTTCCGCGCGAACACGGTGGTGATCGAGGTCGACGGCGGGGGCGACGCGCTCGGCCTCGACTTCAGCGACAACTATTGGTCCGAGTACGACGGCTACGACCTCGACGGCGACGGACGGGGCGACATCCCGCACGAGGTGAAGCGCTACTCGAGTGAGCTGGTCACCGAGGAGCCGTCGGTGCGGTTCCTCCACGGCACGCTCGCGCTGCAGCTGGTCGATGCGCTCGCGCGCGCGTTTCCCCTCGTCGGCGCGCGCCCGCTCATCGTGGATCGCACGCCGGCGCTCCGGCCGCATCGCGCGAGGCGACCGTGATCGAGCTCCGCAGGGTGAGCAAGCGCTTCGATCGCGTCCGCGCGCTCGACTCCATCTCCTTGACGATCGCCCCGGGCGAGCGTGTCGCGATCGTCGGCACGAACGGGTCCGGCAAGTCGACGCTGCTACGGGCGATCCTCGGCTTGATCCGCGTCGAGGGCACGGTGCTGATCCAGGGCGTCGACGTCGCGCGCGATCCCGAGCGGGCGTTGGCCAGCGTGGCCTACGCGCCGCAGATCGCGCCGCCGGTCGACGCACCGGTCGACGAGCTCGTGCGCGCGTACAGCGCCCTCCGCGGCATGCCTGCGTCGCGCGTGCACGAGCGCGCCGAGCAGCTCGGGCTCTCGCTCGGCGAGGTCTCCCGCGCCCGGTTCCGCGATCTGTCGGGGGGCACCAAGCAGAAGGTGCTGGCGGCGCTGGCGCTCGCCGTCGACGCGCCGGTCCTCGCCTGCGACGAGCCCACCGCCAACCTCGACGCGCACGCGCGGTTCGCCTTCTTCGAGTTGGTGCGCGAGCGAGCGCCCGACTCTGTGCTCGTCCTCTGCTCCCATCGGATCGACGAGGTCCGCCACTTGGTCGGTCGGGTGATCGAGCTCCGCGACGGGCGCGTCGCGCGCGACATGGACGTCGCCGAGCTCTTCTCGGCGCTCCACACCGTGCGCATCGAGGTCCTCGTGCGCACCGGCGCGCCGCCTTCTTTTCTCGAGTTCCTGACGCGCGAGGGGTTCACCCCGATCGCGCCCTCTCGGTTCGGCGCGGCGCTGACCCAGACGCACAAGGTCGATGTCGTCGCGCGGCTGCTCGCGCGCCATCGCGACGACGTCGTCGATCTGACCATTGAAGAGGACGCCGGGCTCCCGACCGCTGCGCCGGAGTCGCAACGGAGTCCCATCCGGAGCGTCGCATGACACGCGCCGCGCTCCTGCTGGTCGCGGTCATCGGCTGCCAGCGCAGCAGCGAACCGCTCGACCCGGTGTGGGGCAAGCAGCCGTGCGCGCAGTGCGTGATGTTGGTGGACGACCGCGTGAGCGCCGCGCAGCTCGTGACCAAGCGCGAGCGATTCTACTTCGACGACGTCGGCTGCCTGGTGTTGTTCACCCGCGCTCACCCCGAACACGTGGGCCAAGCCTGGGTTCGCGCGCCGAGCGGCGACGGCTGGATCGAGGCCGAACGAGCGCGCTACCGCGACGGCGCGAAGACCCCGATGGACTACGGCTTCGTCCCTGCGGCCGACGGGATCGCGTTCGCCGAGGTGACCGCGCGCGTGATCGAAAGGGCGCGGCCATGACGCGCAACGTCCTCGCGCTCTCGCGACTCGAGCTGTCCGAGTCGCTGCGGTCGAAATGGTTCGCGTTCACCTTCGCGGCGTACGCGCTGCTGCTGTCGGCGTTTGTCTGGCTCGGCCTGGGCGAGTCGCGCGTGCTCGGCTTCACCGGGATCACGCGAGTCGTGCTCAACCTGACCAACCTCGTGATCATCGCCATCCCGCTGATGGTGCTCGTCGCGACCAGCCAGAGCATCGTGCGCGCGCGGCGCAGCGGCCTTCTCGAGCTGCTCCTGTCCCAGCCGTGCCGACGGTCCCAGTGGTTCTTCGCGCTCCTGCTCTCGCGCGCCGTGATGCTGATCGGCCCGATCCTCGTGACGTTCGGGGCACTCTCGGTGGCCGCGTTGTTCCTCGGTGTGGAGGAGGGGTTCTGGCCGCTGGTCGCGCGCTGCTTCGCCGTGTCCGCGGCGCTCGCCTGGGCCTTTCTGGGGGTCGGACTGTGGGTGTCGGCGGTCGCGCGCACCGCCGACCGCGCGCTCGTCTTCGCCCTCGGCCTGTGGCTCGCCGTCTCGTTGCTCCATGATTTCGCGCTGCTCGGGGCGATGCTGCACACCCCGCTGCCGCCCCGTGTGATCTTCGGCCTCGCCGCCGCGAACCCGTCGGAGTCGGCGCGGATCGCGATCCTGAGCAGCATCGACCCGGAGCTGTCGGTGCTCGGCCCGGTCGGGTTCTGGCTCGCCCACACGCTGGGCGCACGGATCTCCCTGGCGCTCGGAGTCGGGTGGCCGTTGCTCGTCGGTACGGTCGCGCTCGTCGCGGCCAATCGTCGGCTCGCGCACGCGGACCTCACCGGCTGATACAGTTCGGGCCGACGACCGAGATGCCCACCGCGCACGAGCTCCGCACCGCCTCGCACCGCGCCCTGCGCGACGCGATCGTCCACGGCCACCCGGTAGACCCGCGAGCGCTCGAGGGCTGGGCCTATCGAGGCACGAGCCTCGGGTTGCCGAGGGTCGTCGAGCGCCTCACCTGGAAGACGTTTCAGAAGACGTTCTACCGCGATCCATTCTCCGGCGCGCTCCGCGGCTGGAACGTGCGGCTGGAGTAGGACGGCCTCGATGCGCCGAGCCGGCCGAAGCGGTCGCGCGGCCGTCCGGTGACCGAGTGGCACTACGAGGTCATCGAGCCGCACGGCGTGCCGATGCCGCGCGGCTTCGATCGCGGGCTCCTCATCGATTACTCGCGCGGCCCCAACGCGCCGGGTCCCATTCGCATCAGCAAGGACCCGCTGGTCGCGCTCTCGCCCGACAACGCGGATCAACTGCTCGGCGTCACCTACCTCGTCGTCGGCGGCCGTTGCCTCGAGACGCCCACCTACTTCACGCTCGAGCGCGAGCACCCGATCGACTACGTGCCCTACGAGGATCCGGCGCCCTCGTTCGACGCGCTCCGCCTCACCGCGATCGAGCGGCGGTGGGCCGAGCAGCTGTTCTCGGCCATTCTCGCCACCGGCGAGCTCGACACCACAGCGTTCTGGCGATGCATGGAAGAGGCGCCGGCGCCCCTGGTGCGCGCGGGCCTCCGCCCGATGGTGCACACGCTCACGTTCCTGCCGGTCGTCTCGGGGTTCGGCCGCCCCTTCTTCGCGTTGTCGCCCGAGGCGCGCGAGCGCTTCCTCGCCGCGGCCTCCGGCGACCGCCGCTACTTCGTGCGTCAGGCGCTCGTCACGCTCAAGACGCTCGCGTGCTTCGCCTACTACGACGATCCGATCGTCCGCGCGCGGGCCGAGTCATGACCCTCGTCGAGCTCGACGGTCGCTACGTCCACCGCCGCCACGAGGCCGAGACCGACGTGGTCGTCGTCGGGAGCGGCCCCGCCGGCGCGACCGTGGCGCGTCACCTCGCTGCCCGGGGCATCTCGGTGATCGTCGTCGAAGAGGGACACGAGGCGAAGGTCTCGGAGGTGAGCGGCGTCCGCGCGATGGCCGCGCTCTATCGCGACATGGGCACCTCGCTCGCGTTCGGCAACGTATCGATGCCGTACCTGCAAGGTCGCGTCGTCGGCGGCACCTCGGTGATCAACGGCGCGATCAGCTGGCGCTTCCCCCGCGCCGTCCTCGACCAGTGGACCTCCGACGACCCGGCCCTCGGCGACGCCCTGCCCTACGACCTGCTCGCCGAGACCGAGGCGCGCATCGAGGAGCGGCTCCACGTACGCCCCACCGAGCCGAGCGTCGCCGGGCCGAAGAACCTGCTCCTCGCGCGCGGAGCAGAGGCCCTCGGCGTCGCGCACCGCCCGATCCGGCGCAACGAGCGCGGGTGCGTCGGCGAGGGACGTTGTCTCCACGGCTGTCCGCACGGTCATAAGCTCTCTATGGATCGGAGCTTCCTCCCCGACGCGGTCGCCGACGGCGCGCGGATCCTCGCCGGCATGCGCGTCGATCGGGTGCTCGTCGAGCACGGCCGCGCGCGCGGCGTCGCGGGCGTGAGCGCAGCGGGTGGGCCGTTCGCGATCCGCGCGCGACACGCCGTAGTGCTCGCGGCGAGCGCGATCCAGACACCGTGCCTCCTCCGAAGGAGCGGGCTCGACCACGGCCCGGTCGGCGACGGCCTGACGGCGCACCCCGGGGTCTCGGTGACCGGTCGGTTCCCCGAGCCCGTCCGTAACTGGCGCGGCGCGACGCAGGGTCACGAGGTGATCGGCTATCGCGACGAGGGCCTCAAGCTCGAGGCGCTCGGCTTCGACCTCTCGATCCTCGCGAGCCGCATCCCCGGCGTCGGGCGCGAGCTCGCGCGCCGGCTCGCGGAGATCGATCGCTACGCCGTGTGGGGCGCAGCCGTGCGCGCCGCGGGGCGTGGACGAGTTCGGCCCGGGCCGACGCGGCCGATCGTCACCTACTCGCTCACCGCCGCCGACGTCGAGAAGACGCGCCGCGGGGTGCGCGTGCTCGGCGAGACGATGCTCGCCGCCGGTGCGGTCGAGGTCTACCCGGGAGTCCCCGGCTTCGCCCCGATCGTCCGCGACCGCGCGGACATGGCGCGCTTCGAGCGCGAGGGCTCGCTGACCGCGAGCGACTACGCGATGTCGATGACGCACCTGTTCGGCACCGCGCGCATGGGATCGGAGCGAGCGTCGAGCGTCGTGCGACCGGACTTCCGACATCACGTGGCGGAGGGTCTCTACGTCGCCGACTCGAGCGTGTTCCCCAGCAACCTCGGGGTGAACCCGCAGATCGCGATCATGACGCTCGCCGACATGTGCGCCTCGAACGTAGCGCGCGCGTAGGCGTCTCGGCGCGGAGACAGTTCTCTGCGAAGGAGACAGTTCGAGCCGCGTTCACCCGAGAAAACAAGCCCAATCACGTCGGCTTCGAGCTTGCGATAGGGGCCGGCCATGAAGACCCACGTTGCACTCATCCTGGCGACGCTCATGACCGCTGGTTGCGGCGGCGGCGGCGGCGGTACCGACCCCACGCAGGACGAGCCCGCGCCCACGGCGCCCTCCGCGACCGAGAACGAGGCCGCGGACACCGGCTCCTTCTCACCCGCCGCGGATCCGAAGCCGTCGACCGAGCCGGAGGCCGCGGACACCGGCACGGCGTCGACCGAGCCGACGCCGGAGTCGCCCGCGACCGACGATGCGAGCACGGCGCCGAGCGCGGACTCCGGCGCGGCCGAGCTCCCCGATTCGAGCGTCGCCGCCGACACCAGCGTGGTGGCCGACACGAGCAAGCCCTCCGCGCCCGACACCTCGGTGGCCGTCGACTCGTCGAAGCCCGACACCAAGGTCGCCGCCGATTCGACGACGCCCGACACCAAGGTCGCCGTCGATTCGACGACGCCCGACACCAAGCCCGCAGCCGACACCAGCGTCGCCGACACCAGCGTCGCCGACACCGGCACCGCGGTCGCGGACACGGGCCCGATCACCTCGGCGTGGCGCAAGGCCAACCTCACCACGTTCACCTCGTACCCCGACCCCGGCAGTGAGGAATGCATCGCCTACAGCGGCTGCACGTGGGCCGGTCAGTTCGCCGCGCTCGACGGCAAGCAGACCGAGGCCTGGGTCAAGTCGCACAACATCGCGGCCGTGCACTCGAAGGACTTCGGCAGCTACAAGATGAAGACCCTGCGGCTCCGCCAGGGGACCAAGGAGATCGACGTCACCGTCTACGACATGTGTGCCGACACCGACTGCAGCGGTTGCTGCACCGCGAACGCGAAGAGCACCGGCTTCCTCATCGATATCGAGAAGTACACCGCGGAGCGCTTCGGAACGAGCAGCGGCACCGTCGAATGGACCTGCCTCGACTGTTGAACCGTCTCCCGTGAGAGACATCTCTGCCGCAAAAATCTCGAGCCGTCGGCGTGCGTCGGCACCATGCTTGGCGCATGTCGACGGTGACCTTCTCGAGGGACGATGAGCCGTGCGAGCTCGGCGAGGCCGCGCCGCTGCGGCCCGGCGCGCGGCTCGGGCGCTACGAGCTGATTCGCCAGATCGGACGCGGCGGAATGGGCGAGGTGTGGCTCGCGCGTCAGAGCGGCGGGTACGGCTTTCGTCGCCTGGTCGCGATGAAGACCATCCGCCGCGAGCACGCCTGCAAGCCCACCTTCCGCCGCATGTTCCTCAATGAGGCGCACCTCGCCGCGTCGATCCGACACACCAACGTCGTCGAGGTACTCGATCTCGCGGAGGACAAGGGCGTGGTGTTCCAGGTGATGCCGCTCGTCGAGGGCGCATCGCTCCACGAGCTCAACGCGGCGACGCGCTTGAGCGTCGACGTCGTCGCGCGGATCGGCACCCACGTCGCGCGCGGGCTCCACGCCGCGCACACCGCGGTCGACGAGCGAGGACGGCCGCTCGGGCTCGTGCACCGCGATGTGTCGCCGCAGAACGTGCTCTGCGGCGTCGATGGGTTCGCCAAGATCAGCGACTTCGGCATCGCGCACACGCTCAGCGCCATCACCGTCCACGCCGGCAAGCGCAAGTACATGGCCCCCGAGCAGCTCGCCGGGCGCGACGTCGACCCGCGGAGCGACGTGTTCGCCCTCGGGATCGTCCTGCGCGAGGTCACCCGCGATCGTGCGCTCGCGTCCGTCCTTCGGTGCGCGACCGCGGCCGAGCCGTGCCATCGCTTCGCCACCGCCGCCGACTTCGCCGACGCGATCGAGGACTCGGTCGTGCTCGCGTCGGCCAAGACGCTCGGCGAGCTTGTCCGCGACCTCGCGACCCATCGCGCGGCGTGACTCCTGCTCCACTGCCCGGCACGGTGGAATCGAACGCGCCCGAGACCAAGATCATCTCGATAGAGGACGAGGTTTACCGCGTCCGTATCGCCGTATTGACGGTGCGCGAGGGCCCGGACGCCGGCATCGCGGTGCGGGTCGAGGTGCCCAATTTCATCGTCGGGACCGGCCCTCTCGCGGACCTGCGCCTCACCGATCCGACCGTGTCGCGCGAGCACGTGCGGCTCACGCTCTCTCCGGAGGGCGTTCACGTCCGCGACGACGGCAGCCGCAACGGGACGTTCATCGGCGGCACTCGTGTGCACGACGTCGTGCTCACGGCGACCACGACGCTCACCCTCGGCGCGACGACGCTCACCGTTCAGCTCGACACCGAGACCACCGATCTGCCCGTCTCCCCGGACGTCCAGTTTGGTGACGCGATCGGCGTCTCCAAGGCGATGCGCCACCTGTTCGCGCTCCTCGAGCGGGCCGCGAAGAGCGAGGTCACCGTCGTGCTCGAGGGCGAGAGCGGCGTGGGCAAAGAGGTGCTCGCGCGGGCGATCCACGCCACCTCCCCCCGCGCGCGCGGCCCGTTCGTCGCGGTCAACTGCGGCGCGTTTGCGCCGAACCTGATGGAGAGCGAGCTGTTCGGTCACGAGCGGGGCGCGTTCACCGGCGCGCATGCTTCGCGCCGCGGCCTGTTCGAAGAGGCGAACTCCGGCACGCTGTTCCTCGACGAGATCGGCGAGCTCGCGCTCGATCTACAGCCGAAGCTGCTTCGCGTGCTCGAGGAGCGGGTCGTGCGGCCGCTCGGCTCGCGGGTCGTCAAGCCGGTGGACGTGCGCATCGTCGCCGCGACCAATCGCCACCTCGCCGACGCGGTGGAGAATGGGACGTTTCGGCGCGACCTGTTCTACCGTCTCGCCGTCGCGATCGTGACGATCCCGCCGCTCCGCGATCGGCCGGAGGACGTGGTGCCGCTCGCGCGCGCGTTCTTGCAGCGCATCGATCCCGACGGCGAGCTGTCGCCCGACTTCGAGGCCATGCTCCGCGCCTACAGCTGGCCGGGCAACGCCCGCGAGCTCCGCAACGTGATCGATCGCTACGCGGTCTTCGGCGAGAGCGAGGGCGAGGCGCTCTTCCTCCCCCAGCGCGCGACGATGCCCCCCGACACCGGCGAGAGCGACCTCTCGCACCTGCCGTTCCACGAGGCGCGGCGCATCGCGATGGACCGCTTCGAGCGCGCGTACTTCCCGAAGGTGCTCGACCGCGCCGACGGCGTCGTGAGCCGCGCGGCGCAGCTCGCCGGCGTCGCGCGACCGAGCTTCTATCGCATGCTCGAGCGCATCCGCGGCGGTCGCGTCACGCAGGTCTGAGCTGCAGGTTCTGCGGCTCGTCGCGAAGCGGGCTTCGTTGCGGCATCGCACAAACGCATCGAGCGAACCTCCCTCGACGCGCACGCGGCTTGCTCCACGGCCGCGCATGAAGCGAGCAACACGAACCGCGCTGGTGGTGGCTCTGTTGACGATCGGTTGCGAACCGATCGAGGGCGGGCATCGACGCCCGCACGCGCAGAAGGAGTCACCGACGTCGACCACGTCGATCAAGGGGATCCTCATCCTGTCCGGCCTCGTCAGCGCCGCCGCGTTGATCGTCCCGCGGGTGCGAATCCGCGGTCGTTCGCGACGGCGCTGAGGCCGCTGATTCAGTGGTAGGTGGCTTGGACGCGCAGGCGATCGAGCTCCGCGCTGTTGTTGCTCTCGAGCGTCGTCATGCGCACCTGGATGCGGCCGAGCGCGTCGACGTGGGCGCTCGGGCTCGGGACCGTGAACGAGTGATCGGTCCACACCCAGTTGCCCGCCCACGAGTTGTCGCCGAGGAGCGTCCACGTGCCCGTGCTCACGTTGCGCGCGTAGAAGTACCAGAGCGGTTCGGTCGCGTCGTCGCCGAGGAACCGGACGTCGACGCGCAGCGAGTCGACCGTCACGCCGGTCGGCATGGTGAAGGTCGCATAGGCGCTCGTCCGCGGGATGCGCTCGAGCCACGCCACGTAGTTGCCGTCGCTGCTCGCGAGCGAGGGGGGCCCGCCGCTGCACGCCGTCGGCGCGCCGGGGCCACCGATCGCGCCCGACTCCACGGTGAGTGCCCCGCACGCGAGCGAGACGGAGGTCGACGCGGCGTCGCCAACGGACGTGTCGGCCACGGCCGCGTCCGTCACCGCGCCGGTATCCACGCCGGTGTCGGTCGTCGTGCTGCCGGAGCAGCGGCTGTCGCTGCCGCAGCGGTCGCCGCCGTAGCAGTCCGCGTTGGTCGAGCAGACAATCAAACGGGTTGAGCGCGCGCCGTACTTTCGAACGACCAGGTCCTCGACGAAGATGAACCGCTTGCCGCGGCTCTTCAGGCGGCTGATGAGCGTCGGGAGCGCGCTCGCCGTGAGCGCGTTGATGCTGTGCAGCAGGACGACGCCGCTCTTGCCGGCGTCGACGTCGTTCAGCACGTTGTCGATCACGCACTGTGCAGTGCCGCAGGCCCAGTCGACCGAATCGATGTCCCACCCGATGTGCACCCCGGCCTTCGCGAACGTGGGCGCGAGCGTGTCGAGGCGCGACTGCGGGCCGAACCAGGGGTTGCCGTAGGGGGCGCGCCAGAGGCGCGTGGCGAGCGCCGAGGGCGCGACGTTGCGCAACGTGGTCAGCACACCGGTCAACTCCGCGCTGACGTTCGTCGAGGTCGATCCGAGGTCCTGGTGGTGGACGGTGTGGTTGCCCACGTGGTGCCCCTCGTTGACCATGCGCTGAACGAGCGCCCTGCCGGTGCTGTTGTTGTCGACGTCGATCGCATTCTTCGTGTTGATGAAGAACGTGGCGCGCACGCCGGTCGACTTCAGCGTATCGAGCACGCGCTGGGTGTACGACCAATCCGGACCGTCATCGAAGGTCAACGCGATCTCGGCAGCGCTCGCCCCGCCCTCGTCGAAATCGAGGAACGGCGCATACGTCTTCGGGATCAGCGGAGCCTCGGTGTGGCGAGTTCGCTCGTCGCAGAAGTACGGTTCCTCGTTCATCGCGTCCGAACTGCACGCGACGACGAGCGTTGCGCCCAGCAGCCATTTCTTCGTCATGGGAGCCTCCACGTTGGGTGGACGGCCGAGCAACGATCGTGCGCGGAAAGCGGCTACCGAGGGCAGCCGTCGTCGCCTTCCGACGGGACCTCCGGGCACTTGTCCTGCACGTCGAGGATGTCGTCGGTCAGCCAACGCTCGCGCGCGATCCACGCGCCGTCGATCCGAGCGCGGAGCTCGTACTCGACCCGCGGGCCGCGCACGTAGCGCGCGAGATCGCCGACCCCGTCTCCGTCTGCGTCGACCTCGAGCTCGAGCGTGAAGAGCTTGTCGTCGAGCTGGCTGTGCCACTGCCAGTTCGACTTGATGATGCGAGCGCTGCGGAGCGCGCCGGTCGCGGGACCGATCGCGACGTAGTTCGTGCCCCACTTCGCGCGATGCTCGACGACGCGCGCGAGCATGCGGTACGGCGGGCAGTGATCGCACTCGCCGGGCTCGGGCTCGGTGATCTCGACGTCCGCGACGAAGCCCTCGGCGTCGACGACGGTCCAGTGCTGCCCGCGCTGCGCGGCGCTCCCGTAAGTCTGGATCGAGACCATTCTGGTGAAGCCCTTCTCGCCGGGAGCGCCGTAGACGAAGGCCATGCGCAGCTGATCGTTGGGCGGAGGCGTCGCCGCGACCGGCCCCCGGCAGCCGAGGACGAGAAGGGCCATCCATGCCGCGCGCATGGCGGAAGCGTATCAGCCGGGGATCCTTCTCACTCGCTCATCCGAGAGGGGCGGCTGCTCCACCCCGGGGCTCAGCCGGAGGCGCAGGATCTGCGTGGACCGATGTCCTCGCGCTCGTCGCGCGTCGTCGAGGCCGCGCGCGCTGATATTCTCGAGGGATGTCCGAAGACGACGGGCGAGCGCTCAGAGAGCTCGCCCAGCTGCACGCCATCGTCGACAAGCTCCCGGCGATGCTCGCCTACTGGGACGTCGATCTGAAGTGCCGCTTCGCCAATCGGGCATACGAGCTGTGGTTCGGGGTGAAGCCCGAGGCGCTCCTCGGGAAGCACATCGAGACCCTCCTCGGCCCGCTCTACCCGCTCAACCGCCCGCACATCGAGGCTGCGCTGCGCGGCGAGGATCAGCTGTTCGAGCGAGAGATCCCCGACCCGGCCGGCGGTCGTCCGCGGTACGCCCAGGCCCACTACATCTCCGACGTCGTCGACGGCACGGTCCGCGGCTTCACCGTCCTCGTCGTCGACATCACCGCGCGCAAGAATGCCGAAGAGGCGGTGCGGCGCATGGAGCGCAAGCTGCGGGCAACCGAGCGGCTCACCGCGATGGCCACCCTCGCCGGCGGCATCGCGCACGAGATCAACAACCCCCTCGCGTCGATCGTCGCGAGCCTCGACTTCGGGCTCGAGCGCCTCGAAGCCGGGCAATCGGCGGACGTGCGGACGGCGCTCGCCGAGGCGCGCGAGAGCGCGCTGCGCGCCAGCGCGATCGTGCAGAGCATGAAGCTCCTCGCGCGCGGGGATCCGGGCAAGCGCGAGCCCGTCGACGTGGACGCGACGCTCGAGGACAGCGTCGCGATGGCGTCGAACGTCATCCGCTATCGCGCGCGCGTCACCCGCGAGCTCGGCGCGGTGGGCACGGTCCTCGGCAACCCTTCCGAGCTCGCGCAGGTCTTCGTCAATCTGCTGCTCAACGCCGGGCACGCTCTGCCGGAGGGCCGCGCCGCGCAGAACGAAATCCGAGTCACGACGCGTCGCGACGGGGACCGGATCACCATCGCGATCGCCGACAATGGCGCGGGCATCCCCGAGGAGCTGCAGACCCGCATCTTCGAGCCCTTCTTCACGACCAAGGACGTCGGCGGCGGCGTGGGGCTCGGCCTCTCGATCTCGGCTGGGTTGGTCGAGGCGATGGGCGGCGAGATCTCGGTCCGCAGCAAGGTGGGCGAGGGCAGCGTGTTCGAGATCGTCCTACCGGCGGCGGGCGAGCAGGTCCCGAAACCGTCCGTGGCGCGCGAGGAGCCCGCGGCGACGCCCGTGCGGCAGCCTCTCGCGCGGCCGCGGGTGCTCATCGTCGACGACGAGCCCGCGCTCGCCCGCTCGCTCGAGCGCGTGCTCTCGCTCGATTACGAGGTGATCGTGTTGACGAGCGGTCGCGCAGCCATCGAGGCGCTTGTCGACCGACGCCTCGCGGTCGACGTGATCCTCTGCGACCTCATGATGCCGGCGATCACCGGCGCAGACGTCCACGACGAGGTGCTCGTCCACCGGCCCGAGCTCGAGGGCCGCTTCATCTTCATGACCGGCGGGGCCTTCACGCCGCGAGGGCGGGACTTCCTCGAGACGGTTCGCGCGCCGGTGCTCGAGAAACCGTTCGGGACCGCGACCGTCCGGGCGCTGGTGAGCGCGCTGACGAAATCCTAACGATTTCCGCTCGCGCTGACGGCTGCCACGACGCCGCGCGCGCGCCCCTTGACAGAATTGTGAACATGATTCACTTTGTGAACGTGGTTCACGAATTCGTTCCCCACGCCCGGCGCCGCGAGGACAAGACCGAGGCGCTGCTCGACGCCGCGATGAAGCTCCTGGTGGCCGAGGGCCTCGAGGGGCTGACGTTGCAGCGGGTCGCCCGCGAGCTCGGCCTGGTGACCACGGCGATCTATCGCTACTTCCCCTCGAAGGACGCGCTCATCGCCGCGCTCCAGCGCCGCGCGGTGAGCACGATGCACGAGCACTTCACGCGCGTGCGCGTGGCGACCGAACGCGAGTTCGCCGCACGCTCCGAGAAGCTCGCGGCGCTCGCGCCGTTGCTCGCCCTCTCGCGCGCCTACGTCGCGCTGCCGCGCACCCACCCCGAGACCTTCCGCCTCGTCGCGGTCCTCCTCGGCGATCCGCGTCCGCTGATCGGCGACGCAGAGGCGCTCCGCACGGCGCCGCTCGTCGCCGCCTTCCTTGCGGACGTCGAGGCGCTCTTCGAGCAAGCCGCGCGGGTCGAGGCCGTGGACACGGGCGACGCGCGCAGCCGCACGCTGATCCTGTGGGCCGCGCTGCACGGCGTCACCCAGCTCGAGAAGCTGCGTCGCCTCGCCCCCGACGCGCCCGACACCGACGCGCTCGCGACGGACACGGCCACGGTCGTCCTCCGCGGCCTCGGCGCCGATCGCGCCCTCCTCACCCGCGCGCTGCGCGCGCTGCTTCCTTCTTCGTAAACCCCAGGAGAATCTCATGGTCGCCCCCATCGCCTTCGTCGCCGGCGCGCTCACGTGGAGCGCGAGCGAGTACCTGATCCACCGCTTCATCGGCCACGGCCCGAAGCGCACGCGGCCGAGCGGGCTCGCACAGGTGACGCCGAGCGGCGTCGCCGCGGCGTTCAACGAGGAGCACCTCGCCCACCACACCGATCCGATGTACTTCGCGCCGACCAGCCAGAAGGCCATCGCCGCGGTCGCCCTCACCGGCACCGTCACCGCGGTGGGCTCGGTGGTCGTCGGCCCGCGCCGCGCGCTCTCGTTCGCGCTCGGGCTCACCGCGATGTACCTCGGCTACGAGGTGCTCCATCGCCGGATCCACACCCACGCGCCGCGCGGCGCGTACGGCCGGTGGATGCGCCGCCACCACCTCTACCACCACCACAAGAGCCCGCGGCAGAACCACGGCGTCACGAGCCCCATCTGGGATCGCATCTTCGACACCGAGACCAAGCCGCAGGAGCGCGTCCGGATCCCCCGTCGGGTGGCGCCGGCGTGGATGGTCGACGATCGCGGCGAGCTTCGCGCCGACTACGCGGCCGACTACGAGTTGGTCGGACGTCGCGAGAGCGCTTGTGTCGCCCCCGTGGTCGGCGAATCCTAGATGGATGCGCGCACTCCTCGCTCTCGCGATCCTGGTCACGGCGTGCGGGGGTAGCTCCGAGCAGGCGGCCGACGTCGATGCGAGCGTCGACGACTCGGCGGTGGACACGAGCGGCGCCGATGGCGTCGTCGTCGAGGACTCGACCGCGCCTCCGGACGGCGACCCCTCGGACCTCGGGCCCTCGGACACCGGGCCGATCGACTCCGGCCCGCCGCCGATGTGCCCCGGTGGAATGAGCGGCCCCGGCGCGGCACCGAACGGAACGATCCCCGGCGCGCTCACGTTTCCGTTTCCGACGATTCGCAACGCCACGGTGGAGTGGGCGATCACCGGCGACGCCGACAACGACGGCGTCGTCAGCGTCCGCTTCCGCAAGAAGGGCGACACCGCGTGGCGCCGGGGCATGCCGCTGCGGCGGGTGCCCGCGGGCACGCTGGTGATGCACTCGTGGAGCAACCGTCACTCGGGCAGCCTGTTCGATCTCGAGCCGGCCACCGAGTACGAGGTCGAGGCGTTCCTGCTCGATCCCGACGGCGGCTGCGAGATCCGCACCGGCGGCTTCACCACGCGCGCGGTCCCCGCGCCGATGCCCGGCGCGCCGGTCAAGCCCGCGACGCCGAGCACGTTCGCGTCGGTGGCAGCCGCCGCGGTACCCGGAGACATCATCGAGCTCGCGGCCGGTAGCTACGCGGGCTTCACGTTCCCGAAGGACGGGGCCGAGGGCAAGCCGATCGTCCTCCGCGGCGCCGGCGCGGTCACCGTCACCGGAGAGATCTCGCTGATTGGCCGCAAGCACCTCTACCTCACCGGGCTCACGGTCAACGCGCGCATCCGCGCGAACCTCTCCACGTCCATCTCCATCGTGAAGAACACGATCAAGACCGCCGAGCACGGCGTCGCGGCGACCCTCCGCAGCGAGAACCTCTACATCGCCGACAACACGATCACCGGCGCAAGCGAGTGGAACGTCGCGGCGCTCGGCGTCGACGGCAGCAACATCGGCGAGGGCATCTGGGTCACCGGTCCCGGCCACGTCATCGAGCACAACCGCGTGAGCGGCTTCCGCGACGGCATCTCGCTGCTCGAGGGCTCCGAGGCCAAGGACCAGTTCAGCATCGACATCGTCGAGAACGACATCCGCAACTGCGCCGACGACGGCGTCGAGGCCGACTTCTGCGCGCACAACTGCCGCGTGATGCGCAATCAGCTCACCAACAACTTCATCGCGCTGAGCTCACAGCCCGGCCTCGGCGGGCCCACGTATTTCATTCGCAACGCGATGTACAACGTCATCCTCTCGGCGTTCAAGCTGCAGCGCGGCAGCATCGGCGACGTCGTGCTGCACAACACCGTCGTGAAGAACGGCGACGCTCTGGGCATCTACACGTCCGACGTGTTCGCGCGGCAGTACTTCCGCAACAACCTGTTCCTCGGCGGGCCCGGCGGCAGCTACGGCGCCTACTCGAGCGGCACCGGCAAGGTGATCGCCATGACGTCAGCGGCGCCCTCCGGCGACTACGACTTCGACGGGTTCGGCTCGACGACGGGCAAGTTCGAGGGCCAGCTCGGGAGCGCGAGCTTCACGAGCCTCGCCGACCTCAAGAGCAAGACCACCTACAAGAACGCGGTGGAGCTCTCGCTGAGCGTGTTCGCCGCGATGGTCGCCTACCCGACGAGCCCCTTCCCCGAGCGCGCTCCGGTGAGCCTCGCGCTTGCTGCGGGGAGCGCCGCCGAGGACGTCGGGGTCGTCATTCCCAACGTCAACGACGGCTTCTCGGGCAAGGCGCCCGATCTCGGCGCCCACGAGCGCGGCACGCCGGCTCCGGCGTACGGGCCGCGCTGAGGCTCATAGCCCGACGGTGAACGCGCCACGGACGCCGAGGCTCGCCCAGAGGTGCATGCGCTTCTCGCCGATGTCGTCCACCGAGCCCGAGCGATAGCCGGACAGCGGACCGGCGTTGATGACGTCGGCGGTGTAGTTCGTGTACTGGCCGAGGGCCGCGTTGAGGTACGGACCGAGCACGAACCCCGGCGCGACGCGGTAGTCGCCGTTGGCTTGAAACTGCACCCACTGCAAGCCGCGGAAGGTGCGTCGGGATTCGACCCCGCCCGCGCTGACCGAATCGCGCAGCCACTCGTAGCCGATGCCGAGGCCGATCGAGGGATCGAAACGCTCGTCCGGTCGGAAGTGGTAGCGCACGTTGGTGCCGAGCGCGAGGACGCTCGCGGAGCAGCTCTCGTTGTTGTCCGGGCAGAAGCTGTTCCCACCCTTGCGCGGCGAGATCCACGCGCCCGAGCCGAAGCCGCCGAGGTACCAGCGGCGGTTGAAGCGATAGCCGATGTCGACCTGCACCGGCACGGTGATGTTGCCGTTGTCGAGGAGCGCGGCGTTCTCGCCGGTGCGGTTGCTGCGCAGCACCGAGCCGAACCCGAGGCCCGCGCCCAGGCGTGCGCCGAACTCGACGCCGCGGTGAACGTCGCCGTTCGTCGTCGTAGAGACCGGCGTGGTGGTGTCGTCCTGCGCCAGCGCACTCGCGCTGATGGTGATGCACGCAGACAGTGCCGTGAGCCAAACGATGCTTCTCATGAGAGCCCCCTTCGGTAGGTTCAGGCGCCCGAAGTGCACGTCATGGTCCAGCGACGCGAGCTTGCCGCGTCGGCCAATCATTGCGCGATCGAAGCGCCGAATGCACGGATCGCGTCGTCGACGGCGCGGCGATCTGCGCGCGAGAGCGTCGCGTCGATGCGCACGATCTCGAGCTGACCGTTCGCGTATCGCGGCTCGATGAGGCCCACGAGGCGATCGCCGACGAGCAGCGGCAGGTCGTAGTAGCCGCCTATGCGCTTGTGTTTGGGCGTATAGACCTGCCACTTGTAGTCGAGCCCGAAGAGCTCGCGCGTGAAGCGGCGATCCCAGATCAGGGGGTCGAGCGGCGCGAGCATCGCGGCGCGGTCGCGCTCCACGGTCGCGCCAAGGAAGTGCTGCTCACTCGCCAACATGAAGCGCGGCGAGCTCCCCGGGATCGAGACCTCGACGAGCGTGCCCTCCTCGACGAGCTCGCGCACGATCCGCGCGCGCTCGCGAGCGGGCGCGGTGGCCGCGTAGACCTCGGGCGTGCCCGACAGCCCGAGGAGGCCCATCGCGCGAAAGCGATTGAGCACCCGGTGACGCAGCGACGCCTCGCGCGACACCGGCTCTTGCTTCGGCACCAGCCGCTCCATGCGATCGTAGACGCGCACGTTGCCCTCGCGCCGCACCGTGCCGATGCGGCCGGTGCGGAAGAGCACGTACAGCGCGTGACGCGCCTCGCTCGCCGCGCCCCAGCCGGCCACCACGCGTTCGCCGCCCCGGGCGAGCTCGCGCGACGGCAGCGGCCCCTCTCGATCGAGGCGCCGAAGGATGCGCGGGCCGTGCTTCTTGGCCGCCGCGAGGAAGGTGTCGCCGAACGCGCCCATCACCCGCTCCCAGTCGGCGCGGTAGTAGGGCAGCGTGTCGATGGGGACGATGCACAGCGACTTGTTGTAGACCTCGATGAGCTTGCGCTTCTTTCCGTAGAGCAGCGCGTCGAGCGCGCTCGGCCGGTAGCCGGCCACGCGCGCGGCGAGGACGAGGTCGTGGTTGCGCATGCCGGTGACGGCGAGCGGATCGACCTGCACGCAGCCGATGCGTTCGAACGCGGCGAGCACGCTCGGGAGCGAGCGCGGCAACGCGTGACGGGCCACGAGAAAGCGGCGCGCGGCGGCGGCGGTGAGCTTCACGCGGGGAACTCTTTGACTCGCTGCAGGTGGAGCGCGGCGCCGAGGGGCCCGCTCGGCAGCGAAGCGAAGTAGCGCATCGCGGCCGGGAGGGTGCCGAACGCGGCCTCGATGCGCTCCCACCGCGGATTGGCGATGTTCTCGCGCACCGGCGCGCGCACCGTGCGATCGCGCCGGTACTGCCGCACGTACTCGAGGAGCCGCGCGTGGTAGTCGGGCTCCTCGACGATCGCGCCGATCGAGGTGGCGCGGGGGTGGGTACCGTCGAGCATCGCGAGGGTCTGCGCCTCGAGCTCCTCGAGGCCGTTCTCGTGGGACTCGAGCAGCTGCAGATCGTAAGCGGGGTTGGCGTGCACGACCTGCAGCACGTGGCCGATGATCACGTCGCGCGCGCTGAGGAACCCGGTGGGGTCGACGAGGCCGGCCGGGTCGTCGAGGAAGCGCAGGAGCTGGTGGAAGCGGAAGTCGATGCCCTTGCTCGCGTAGTACTCCGCGGCGGCAGGCGCGATCCAGAACCGCAGCATGTCGATCGAGCCGACGATGAGCTGGGTGCGGTTCGGTACCTGCTCGATGAGACCGAGCGACTGCAGTCGACGAAGGCGCGCGTCGAGCGCGTCGAAGTCCGCGTAGGCGCGGAGGGCGACGCCGAGCCGGAGCAGCTTCTGCAGCATCACGCGCGGCGGCCCCGCGGTGTCACGGATGAGCGAAATCGCCCCTGCGCTCGTTCGCCGGGTCACGTCCCACAGGCTAACGTTAATCGCCGTGGCGGAGCTCGGAACGTTCGTGGGCGGGACTGCGGGGAGCGATCCGACGACCGGTCGCGCCGTTCACTCGCTCGACATCGTCGACCTCGATCAAGACGCGCTCACCCGCATCTCCGTCGACTTCCTGCCGCACGGCTTCACCCGCAAGCCCGGCGCACCCCACCTCGCGGCCATCTTCGAGAAGCGGGGGCCCGGCGCGGCGCTGGTCGACCTCACCGCGCGCAGGCGGCTCGGCGCCCTCACCGCCAAGCCCGGCCGCCACTACTACGGGCACGGCGTCTATTCGCACAGCGGCGATCAGCTCTTCGTCGTCGAGACCGAGCTCGACACCGGGGCCGGCTTGCTCAGCGTGCGGGAGACCGAGGGCTACCGCGAGGTCGACTCGTTTCCCACCTACGGCGACCGTCCGCACGACTGCGTCCCCATCGACGACGGCAAGGTCCTCGTCATCACCAACGGCGGCGGCGCGCTGGGCGACCCGAGCGAGCCGTGCGTGAGCTACGTGGACGTGGCGTCGCGCAAGCTCCTCGAGCGGGTGTGCTTCAGCGATCCCAAGATCAACGCCGGCCACATCGGCATCGGCGCCGACGGCTCGCTCGCCGTGGTGTCCGCGCCGCGCGACGGCCTGCCCGCCGAGACCTCCGCCGGAGGCATCAACCTCCGCACCGGCAAGCGCAAGCCAGAGCGCATGCGCGGCCCCGCCAGCGTGATGGCGAAGGTCGTCGGCGAGTCGCTCAGCGTCGTCGTCCACGACGGCGTCGCCGCGGTCACCAACCCCTTCGGGGGCATCGTTACGTTCTGGAGCGTGGCCAAGAAGAAGCTGCTCGGCGCCTACGAGTGCGAGTCCCCGCGCGGCATCGAGCTCGCGCGCGACCGGAGCGCGTATGTCCTCAGCTTCGGCAAGCACGCGTCGGTCGTGCTCCTCGACCTCCACACGTTCACGCCGCTGCCGCGCGCATTCGGGGCCGCGCGCCTCGCCGGGTCGCATATCTTTCCCCTGCTCTGATGGACAAGCAGGAGCGCTGGTACGAAGAGAACCTCCCGCTTCGCGGCGAGAAGATCGTCGACGTCGGCGCCAACGTCGGCCGGCTGTCGCAGCTGTTCTGGGACCGCGGCGCGCGCACCAACGAGGTGATCTCGGTCGAGCCGATCGCCGAGAACGTGAAGGCGATCGAGGCGCGCATCCGCGCGGCCAGGGCCGGCAACCGCTGGACGGTGAAGAAGTGCGCGGTGTCCGCGCACGACGGGCACCTCGCGCTGCGTCCGATCCGCACTGCGTGGGGCGCGAACTCGATGGTGCCGGTCGACGAGGGCGGAGAGCGGATCACCGTCGCGTGCCGGCGTCTCGAGGCGATCGCGCCCGACGCCACGGTCGTGAAGGTCGACGTCGAGGGACACGAATACGCCTTCCTCCCGCAGGCGCTCGCGGCCATGTCCCGCGTCAAAGCGTGGGCGCTCGAGCTGCATCAGGTCGAGGGTCACACGCTCGAGACAACGCTCCAGATGCTCACCGAGCACGGCTACCGCTTGGTCGGCGCAGGGCAGAAACGCGGCGATCTCGAGGGTGGGTGGGTGAACGTCGATGTGCCGCCGACGTGGACCTGGGACGCGATCCCCGGAATTCCGACCCTGCGGGACGGGCTCCCCTCGACGTTCAAGATGCTCCACGTACTGGCCCTGCGATAACTCATCAGTACACTCTCGATCATGATGGCCGGTTGGAAGCGCCACGGTTTGCTCGCGCTGTCGCTCCTCCTCGCCGGCTGCGGCGCCGGTAAAGAGGGCGGGCCCGACGAGATCCTCGACGATCCCGACGGCGGCGCCCGCGACGACGCGGGCAACCTGCTCGACGGCGGCGGCGCCGGGTTCGACGTCATCGAGAGCAACCCCGAGGCGGGCGGCGACACGGCGTGCGCGTCGACGAGCGCCGCGGCGATCAAGCCCCCCGTCGACATCATCATCGCGATCGATCAGTCCGGCTCGATGAGCGACGACATCGCCAACGTGAAGACGAACATCAACAAGCTCTCGGACTACCTCAAGGCCACCGGGCTCGACTACCGCGTGGTGATGATCGCGCGCGTCGGCACCACGAGCTCCACCGACGTGTGCGTGCCCCCTCCCCTCGGCGGCCCCACGGCCGACTGCAGCAACACCAGCAAGCCGCTCCGCAACTCGCTCCCGCCCGCGTTCCGCACGAGCAACAACTCGATCGGCTCCACCAACGCGCTGAGCATCATCCTCTCCACCTACGACAACCCCACCGTGGGCATCGGCTGGAAGGACGCGGTCCGCCCCGACGCGTTCAAGGCGCTCGTGCCGATCACCGACGACAACTCCGCGCTCGCCGCCGCCAGCTTCGACACGCAGCTGATCACCAAGGGCGCGGGCATGTTCGGCACGGCGACCGCGCGCAAGTACGGCGCGTACCCGATCATGGGCGCGTCCACCTACCCGTCGGAGACCAAGTGCGGCTCGACGATGGTCAACAACGGGCCGACGTACATCCAGCTCGTGAAGCTCGCCGGAGGCCAGTGGTTCCCCCTGTGCGCGAAGGACTTCGGCCCGCTCTTCCTCGACATCGCCAAGAGCATCGCCAATCGCGTGGCGTGCGAGCTCACCATCCCGCCGCCGCCGGCGGGCGAGAAGCTCGACCCCACCAAGGTCAACGTCACCTACACGTCCGCTGGCGGCATGACGTCGACGATCCTGAGAGACGACAAGCCCTGTGAGATGGGCTCCAACGGCTGGCAGTACAACGCCGACAAAACGAAGATCCTTCTCTGCGGCGACGCCTGCAAAAAGGTGCAGTCGGAGACCGGCGGCAAGGTGAACGTCGCGTTCGGCTGCGGAACTCAGTTCAAGTGATTCCATGAGCTATCAGCCCCTCGCTCCGTGTCCCTCGTGTCGTCGCCACGCGCGCCTCTCGAGCGCGTGTCCCTTCTGCGGCGCAGCGATGACCGGCGCGGTCGCGATCCCGGCGACCTCGCGTCGCATGTCGCGCGGCGCGGCCTTCGTGTTCGCGTCGTCGGTCGCAGCCGTTGGCTGCAGCAGCTCCGACCCGGGGCCGCAGACGGACGCCGCCACCGACGTCGTGTCCGACATGGCGATCTACGGCGCTCCGGCAGACGCCGCCGATTCGGGCGTCGCCGACGACACGGCCCCCACGGACACCGGCTCTGACGACAGCGGCGGTCCGATGCCGGTCTACGGGGCTGCCCCCGATCGCTGAACCGTGTTACGCCGCGCGCATGAAGCGCTTCTTCCTTGCGTCTATCTCGGTCGGCACTGCGTTGTTGGTGAGCCACGCGGCGCACGCCGATCGCATCGGGCCCGGCGGCAACAGCAGCGGCGCGGTCACGGTGATCGGTAAGGGCGTCAAAGAGCTGAGCCTCGAGACGCAGATCGTCTTCAACTCCACCACGACCAAGGGCAAGGCGCCGCAGCCCGACACCACCAACAGCAACCTGTCGCTGATGGGCGCGGGCATCTTCCGCTACTTCCTCGTCGACAACCTCGCGCTCGGCGTCCACCTCGGCGGGTTCTTCAAGAAGGCGGGGAGCAAGACGGGCGACAGCGAGGTGAGCGCCAACGACACCGGCTTCGTCGGCTCGGTCACCGCCGCGTATTACGCCTCGGTCGGCGGAGGGATGTTCGTCTCGCCGACGGTCGGCGCGGGCTTCTTCGCCGGCGGCCGCGAGCTGAAATCGCCCGGCGTCGCGGGCCAACCGGACACCGTGCTGCGCTACTCGATCAGCGGGCCCGTCCTGCGCGCCGGGCTCGGGCTCGTGTTCTACTCGAGCGCGCGCTTCAACCTGTTCGCGCGTCCCGAGGCGCTCATCTACCTCGGCTCGGCGAAGCAGAAGAACGAGGCGCTCCCGGCCGGCGTCACCGCCGACCCGGAGGCGAAGAAGTTCACCACCATCGACGGCGGCTTCACCTGCGGCCTGAGCTACGTGTTCTGACCGGTCAGCGGCAGGCGTAGTTGGTCTTCATGAGCGAGCTCTTGCACTCCGCGTCGGTGTTGCAGCCGGTGTAGCGGCACACGCCCGACTCGCACGCGTAGTTGTCGGTGTCGAACGCGGCGCTCATCGTCGCGCAGTCGCTCGGCGCGGTGCACGACTTCACGCAGTTCTTGAGGCCGCCGAGGTCGCGACAGACGTAGGCGCCGAGCGAGGTGCACTCGGAGTCGTTGTTGCAGCCCTTCCACCGGCAGCCGCCGCCCTCGCAGGCCCAGTTGTCGGCGTCGTAGGCGGCGGAGCCCGCGACGGCGCAGTCGGCGGGGGCGCCGCACTTCTTCACGCAGGTCTTGGTGCCGCTCACGTCGAAGCAGCCGTACTGCGCGCTCATGAACGTGGACTCGCACTCCGCGTTCGAGTTGCAGCCCTTGTACTTGCAGAGGCCGGACTCGCACGCGTAGTTGTCGGCGTCGAACGCGGCGCCGGTCGAGACGCAGTCTGCGGGGGCGCTGCAGGTCATCTGGCAGAACTTCACAGACGGCGCGGTGTCGGCCGGCGTGGTGGAGTCGCTGCCCGGCGCGTCGCTGCCCGGCGCGTCGCTGGCCGTGGAGTCGGAGGGGGTGCTCGTCTCGTCGGTCGCAGCGCCGTCGGTCGGATCGGCGGGCGTGTCGGTGGAGGAGCTCGAGCAGCCGTAGACGAGGCAAAGAATAAGGGCGTAGCGCATGCCGCAGTTTACGACACAAGGTCGACGCACGCGCGCGAGAACGCATAACAATCGCCCGGCCATCGCGCGGACACGTACGCGCCGTCGCGCACGACGAACCCGGGGTGCTCGGCGGTGTCGCGCTTGGGCACCAGCGGCCCGGCGACGAAGTCGTCCTTCGAGGCGAGCGCCTCTTCGACCTCGTCCTGCACCGTCTTCGGGTAGGTGCGGTAGTAGTCGCCGAGGAATGGCTTGGTCATCGCCCACGCCGAGAGCTCCATCGTGCGCGTGAGCGCCGTGGTCCTTCGCCCGCGGAGCACGCCGGCGCGCGCGACGAGGAGGACGCCGTGGCACACCGCCGCGACCGGCGCGTTGCGCGCGAACTGCGCGGCGACGAGCTTCTGCGCCGCTTCGGACTCGAGCATCGTCTTCATGCCGGGCGCGTGGCCGCCGGGGACGATCAACAGGTCGAGCTCGCCAGCGTCGACATCGGCGTACGCGCGCGGCTTGTTGAAGCGCGGGTCCTGCTCGAGGCGACGATAGGTGGCGAGCGCGTCCTTGCGGGTCATCAGCAGCGGAGACAGCGGACCGAAGCCCGCGTTGACGAGCCTGTCGTCGGCCGCGGCGCGCTCACCCGTCGGCGTCGCGAACGTGACCTCGTGACCGGCCGACATCAGCGCGTCCCACGGGAGCGCGCTCTCCGTCGGGTCGAAGTCGCTCGAGGGCAGGAGCATGACGATCACGGGCTCCACTATATAGGTGCTCGCCGGCTAGGGCTGTGGTTTGCGCGCGATCACCTGGAGGACCGCGCTGAGACCGTCGTGATACCTGCCCTCGTGCACCTCACGGAGCTTCTCCTCGGCCGTGAGCAGCTCGAGGCCCGCGAGCTCCTCGCGCACCTCGGCGAGGGTCATCATGAGCGCGGCCGTCGGCGGCCCGCCGGTGCGGTACTCGAGCTGCTTCGGCGTGTAGGACTCGAGCAACAGCGTCCCTCCCGGCTTGAGCGCGGCGACGACCGCGCGGTGAAGCCGCGCGCGCACCGGCGCCGGGGTGTGACACCAGATCGACACGATGCCGTCCCAGCGCTCGACCCCGAGCTCGTAGTCCGCGAGATCGGCGACGTGGGTCTCGATCTTCACGCCGTGCTGCGCGGCGAGCCGGTGGGCCTTCTCGAGCCCCACCGCGGAGCCGTCGACGCCGGTGACGCGGAACCCGCGGCGCGCGAGGAACACTGCGTTGCGGCCCTCGCCCTCGGCGAGGCACAGGACCTCGCCGCCCGCGCGGAGGTGGCGCTCGGCGTTGGGCGCGAGGAAGTCGTTGGGCTCGGTGCCGTACGCGAAGCCGGGCTCGCCGTAGCGTTGGTCCCACATCGTTGGAGTATGGCATGACTGCGTTCGCGTCTGCGTTCGCGTCTGCGTCTGCGTTCGCGTCTGCGTCTGCGTTCGCGTCTGCGTTCGCGTCTGCGTCTGCGTCTGCGTTCGCGTCTGCGTCTGCGTTCGCGTGCGCGTTCGCGTCTGCGTTCGCGTTTGCGTTCGCGTCTGCGTTTGCGTCTGTGTTTGCGTTGGGGAGCCGAGTGCGGGCCGGCGTGGTCGGCGCCGGGCCGCATTGCCCAGGTCACCGCGTGTTCTTGAACAGCACCGACCGCGCGCGCTCCATGCGATCGCGGAGCGACGGATCCAGCGGCGCGATCCACCCCCACGCCGCGCCCGTGTCGAACGCGCCGATCGCCTCCTGCAGCGATCCCGCGCCACCGTGGTAGTGCGCGGCTCGGTTCTTCCCGCGGCTGTAGCTCCCCTCGGCGATGCGCAGCGGCACCGCGCTCAACGCGCGCTCGGCCTGATCGGCGAGGTTCGGACTGCGCTTGCGAAGCTCGTGAACCAGCGGCGCGACGGTGCGGATGATTTCGAGGACTTCGTCGTAGATTCGCAACATGGTGAGACTCCTTTGAACGTGCACCCCACGCCGAGCCTCTCTCGGCGGGCGCACCCGCCCCACGCCGGCGCGCGCAGGGTCGGTCAAGGGCGAGGAGCGCAGCGACGAGGCGCCGCAGGCGCGCACCCTTGACCGACCCGAGCACGACGGCACAATCGAAGAGCCCGCGGAGAGAGGCCCTATCTGGTCAGGCGCTCGCTGACGCGCGCGCCTATCTCGCCGCGAACGCAGACGCGAGCGCGAACGCAGACGCGAACGCGAACGCAGACGCGAGCGCGAACGCAGACGCGAACGCGAACGCCGACGCGAGCGCGAACGCAGACGCGAACGCGAACGCGAACGCGAACGCGAACGCAGACGCAGACGCGAACGCAGACGCAGACGCGAACGCGAACGCGAACGCGAACGCAGACGCAGACGCGAACGCAGACGCAGACGCGAACGCGAACGCGAACGCGAACGCGAACGCGAACGCGCCCTCAGTACGGCTTGGGCTCCGCCGGCTCTGCTTGCGGCTCCGCGCGCATCGCGGGCGAGACCCACCACCGCGCGAGTTGCAGCGTGAGCGCGCCGGTGGCCAGGCACAGCACGACGGCGACGATGCCCCGGCGCTGCTGGTTCTCGGAGAACATCATGCGCACCGCGGTAACCACAGCCCACGCAAACCCGAGCACGCCGACGACCGCGATCCACGGCAGGAAAATGAGGTACCAGAGGAGCAGTATCGCGTTGCCGAACCCGAAGAACCCGCGCAGCGCGTAGAGCGGGACGTCGAGCGCGAGCCACACGAACACGAGGCCGACGAACGCGCCGTTACCCGGTCGTGGCGGCGGCGGGGGATCCGGCGATCGCGCGCGCTCGTCGGTCATCGACTCCACATTAGCCGATACGGCGGCCCCTCAGCGCCGCCGCGACACGTGCGGATCTCCGCGCACCCAGAAACGCAGGTGCTCGTGCGCCCAGTCCCCCGCGTAGTCCACCCCGATGCGCGGGCCCTTCTCGATTCTGCGCGGCGAGACGCGGGTGCCCTCCTCGATCGTCAGCGCGCTCGTCATCAGGTCCGCGCGGTTGAGCGCCCGGGTGATGTTCATCGCGCGACAGAGCTTGCCGGGGCCGTCCGTCTTCCCGACGCACCCCTCGATCGGCGCCACGGCGCGCACCAGGACGGCGGACGGGTGCCCCTCGCGCTCCGTCACGACGTTGAAGCAGTCGTACATTCCATAAATTAGATATACGTACGCGTGCCCCGGCAGCCCGAACATCACGTCGGTCCGCGCGGTGCGTCCCTTCGACGCGTGGCAGGCGAGATCGTGCGGGCCGACGTACGCCTCGGTCTCCACGATCACGCCGGCGCGGCGCACCGGTCCGTCTTGGTGGACCAGCACGCGCCCGAGCAGATCGCGCGCGACGGTCAGCGTCTTGCGCGCGTAGAACTCGCGCGGCAGGGGCATCTACTTATTCGAGGCGCAGCGAGTCGAGCAGCGCCACGCCGGCGACGATGCCGCTCTTGGCGACGATGCGGATCGAGGTCGCCTTGGCGAGATCGACGCCGGTGAGCTTCGCGAGCGGCACGTAGGCCGTCGCCAAGCGGCGCGGGCGCGTGAACCAGCCGGCGCCGAGGTGGTCCTTGATCGGCGTGGTCGCGGTGCCGCCCGCCGAGTCCTTCACCTCGAGCTCGAGCGGCGTGGTGCCGCTGCTCAGCCCCTCGTTGGGCATCGCCAGGTCGAAGACGACCGCCTTCTTGCCGGAGAACGCGCCGGCCGAGAGCGGTACATCGAACGCGCCGCCGGTGGTCTCCCACTTGAGCTGCACCGAGAGCACCTCTTTGCTCACGCGGCGCGTGCCAGTGCCCATCGAGGCGACCGACGTCGCGTGCGTCTCGTAGGGGAGCGCGGTCATCGAGCCCGTCATCGCGAACGCGGCGCCGTCCTCGGTCTTGCCGAGCGGGACCGTGGGCAGATCGTCGAAGCGCGCGACGAACTTGAACGCCTTCGCGGGTCGGAAGCTGAAGAGCACGCCGCCGCTGCTCGCGGTCGACGCGAGGCCCGACTGGCCGAAGACGCGGTCGAGATCGCTCGCGGTCGGAGCGGCGTCGCGCACCCGCGCGCGCAGGAACGCCGTCGAGTACTGCACGCACACCGCTTTGTGCTCCGACGGCATGATCGTCGGCGTGGTGCCGCCCTGGTGCGGCGTCGCGTTGGAGTCGAACGTAAAGGTGTGCTTGCTCCCGAGGATGGTCACCATCGTGCTCGGGCCGCGCGCGCGCCCGTACTGCAGGGCGTTGATCGGATAGATCACGTCGCCGTCGAGCGCGGCGTCGAGCCATAGCGCGGGCAGATCGAACCCGGGGATGACGTAGCCGTCCGGCACCGTGAGCGAGCCCGGGTCCACGCCCTGGAAGCTGATGAGCCCCTTGATCTTCGCGCCGTCGGTGCGCGCCGTCGGCACGAGCAGCGTCGCGCCGCCGCCGCGCGAGTGACCGGCGACCGCGACGCGCGCGGGATCGAGCCGGCACGGGAAGTCGGCCGTGGGCTTCTCCTGCTCGGCGAGGAAGTGGGTGATCGCCTCGCTCATCATGTTGGCGACGGTCTGCTGCTGGGTGAACGTCAGCGAGGTGCCCGTCGTCGTCGGGAAGAAGACGCGCGAGCCGTCGATCGAGAAGACGTAGAAGCCGTGCGAGGCCCAGTGGCCGTGGATGGTCGGGTAATCGTCGTAGACCACGCCCGGATACGGCCCGTGCACCGCGTGATGGAACATCACCCACGAGTGGCGCCCCGGGTGCGGGGTGCCGTCGGGCGCGGTGGGGTAGGTGATCTTCACCTTCACGTCGGCGAGCGGGCCGAGCTTCGCGAGCGTCACCGTCTTGGTCGCGGTCGGCAGCGTGCCCTTGGTGGCCGGATCGATCGTCGACGCGGGATCGACCGCCAACGGCGCCGCCGCGCAGCCCATCGGCGGGGGCGTGTCGGGCGGCGCGGTGTCCATCATCGTGCCGGTGTCCGAGGGCGGCGCGGTGTCCTCGGGGACGATCACGCCCGTGTCGAGGTCGCCGGTGTCGGGATCGAGCGGGGAGCTCGTGTCGACGACGGTGTTCCCCGTGTCGCCCTCGACGACGCCGGTCTCCGCGGGGGCCTCGTCGGCGATCTCGATCGAGCTGCCGCACCCGATGAGCAAAGTGCTGAGAATAAGTGAGGAAATGCGCACGGTGGCGAAGCCTACCGTGCCGCTCCCCGGACAGCGCGACCGCGACCGTCCGCGGACGACGGGTGCACGGTCGACGGATCCCCATAGATGCGGCGCACGCCGATGGAGGCCGGCCCGAGCTCCTGGTCGAGGAGCGAGGTCCGCTCGTGAATCCCCACGCGGTAGGCGCCGCGCAGCGCCTCGCGGGCGGAGGACTCGCCGAGCTCGATCAGGCGCTTCATGCGATCGAGCGTCGGGATCATCGAGCCGAGCATGTCCCGGAGGTCGAGCCGATGCGGCGGCGCGATCGTGAGAAAGGGCACGCCGTGGTAGCGGCCCTCGACGATGGGCGCGTCCGCGAAGCCGATGTTCGATGCGCGGCGGATGTAGATGTCGAGGTAGCGGCCGAGCGCCGCCGGAATGCGCGCGTGCTTCCAGTCCTTGTGCGGCGTGACCTGGACGTTGCACAGGTAGACCATCTCCGTCGCGCCCATCTCCAGCGCGAACTCGAGCGGCGCGTTGCGGAGCAGCCCGCCGTCCGCGAGCAAGCACTCGCCGAGCGGGAGCGGAGCGAGCAGCGGGGGCAGCGCGTACGACGCGTGCGCGACGGTGCGGAGCGCCTCGATCGTCTGCTCGGTGCGGTTGCCCCGGACCGACACCCGTCCGGTCTGCAGGTCCACGACCAGCCACCCGAGCTGCCGCGGATCGTCCATCACCTTCTGCCAGTCGACGCCCTCTTCGACGCGCGCGCGGAACCGCTCGGGATCGAGCAGACCGCCGCTCACCGGGTTGTGCCGAAAGAGATCGCCGACGATCCACTTCCAGTCGAGGTTCGACCAGAACCTCTCGGCCTCGACCGGCCCGCCGACGAGCGCGCGCAAGAGGTTGATCCCGCCTGCGCTCGACGCGATGCACGCGTCGGGGTGCCACCCGGCGTCCTCGAGCGCGCGGAGGGCGCCGGCGCTGAACGCGCCGAGGGTGCCGCCGCCGCCGAGGATCAGAACGCGCATGCGACGTTCGATGCCGGAGCCGGGCTCTCCGCGCGCACCCACTCCGCGAGGAGCTCGTCGACGAGCGCCTGCGTCGCGCGCCACGCGGTTCGGTGGAGCGACTCAACGTCCGCCCCCCCGGTCGCGATCGGAGCGCCGATGCGGAACCAGAACGGAACCGGCGACGGCAGCGGACCGAGCGCGCCGCTGAGCAGCGGCAGGTCGTACTTGTCGTGTCCCATCAACAGCTGGCCGCTGCCGCGCAGCCGCGAGACGATCTCGTAGGTGTGATCGACGCCCGCGGCGGCGAACGGAATGATCGGCACCCCCGCCTCGAGCGCGACGCGCGCGAACCCCGCGCTCCGCTCCCAACGCAGCTTGTAGCGCTGCGCGGAGTCGTGCTTGAGCACCTCGCGCGCGCCGCCCGGGTAGCAGACCACCAGGTGGCCGGCGGCGAGCGCGCGACGAGCGTTGTCGGGAGCGCCGTACATTCCGCCGATGCGAACGAGCACGTCGCGGAGCCCCGGCACCTTGAAGAACCATCGGTCGGCGCAGCCGCGCGGCACCCGACCGGTGGCGTCGAAGATGTGCGCGAAGAAGAGGGCGGTCTCGTAGCCGAGCAAGCCGTGATTGCCGACCAGCACGGCCGGGCCGTCGGGCAGGTTCTCGAGGCCGTCGAAGCGAACGGGGTGGATCGCCTCGAGCCCGTGGATCATCACCCTCGCCACCGACACCACCCTGTCATCGACGCGATCACGGAAGCGTTCGGCGAACTCCATGGGCGTGAGCTGACTGCAAGCGGGTCGCCACGAGCGTCACTCGACGCGGCCGCGGCGCGTGTGCGTCTCTGCTACCGTCCGTGCGCCGAAAACCTTCGACGGACATCGAGATCGGTAAGGACGAGGTTCATGAACATCACGGTGGTCGGCGCGGGAGCGCTCGGAGCGGTCTACGGCACCAAGCTGGCGCACGCCGCGAGGGTGGTGTTCGTGGTCCGCGACCTCGCGCGTGCACCTCGGCTGATCCACATCGACCGGATCAACGGCGCCGCGCCCCACGGCGACTCGCTCACCCCGGTCACGGCGCTCGAGATCCCGGCCGATACCGACGTGATCCTCTGCGCGGTCCGCGCCGACCAGCTCGACGGCTCCCTCGTCGACCAGCTCGCCGCGGCCAACGTCCCGGTCGCGGTGCTCGCGCCGGTGCTCCCGCGACGCGAGGCGCAGCTGCGCGACAAGCTCGGCGATCGCTACGTCGCCGCCATGCCCGGTGTGATCGCCTACGAGCCCACCGACACTCCGCACGAGCGGCGCGTCCGCTACTGGACGCCGAAGTCCTCGCCGACCCTCGTCGCCGGGTTGCCCGAGCTCGTCGCCCTGATGCGGCAGGTCGGCCTCCCCGCCGAGGTCTCGGAGCGGGCGGGTGCGACGCAGGCGGCGATCACCATCGCGTTCTTCCCCATCCTCACCGGCATCGCCGCGGCGGGCGGCTCGATCGACCGGATGGCGAACAATAAAGAGATTATGAAGTTGGGGTTCGCGGCCACCAAGGAGACGCAGCAGGTGGCGCGCGCGCTCTCCGAGCTGCCCGGCTGGGCCAACGCCTTCTTCAAGTTCTCCTCGCCGCTCCTGGCCAGGGCCGGGATCAAGCTCGGGCAGTCGAAGGCGCCCGAAGCGTTCGTGTTCCTCGAGAAGCACTTCGGCCAGAAGCTCGCCGGGCAGAACGCCGAAGTGTTCCGGGAGATCGAGGCCCTCGCGCGCGAGCGCGGCGTCCGGCTCCACGCGCTCCCCGAGCTCGTCGCGCTCGCCGCGGCCCGCGCGTAGTCTTCCGGGATGCGTCTCGCCCTGCTCCTCGCCCTCGTCGCCGCGTGCAGCTCCGCCGAGACGGACAAGACCGAGCCGCTCGTCGACTCGGGCACCGCCGTCGTCGACACCGGCGTCGCCGAGAGCAGCACGGACACCGGCACCTTCGACGTCGAGCCGATGCTCGACACCGGCATGTGCGTCCCGACCGAGAGCGTCGAGACCAAGTGCAACGCCAGGGACGACGACTGCAACGGTGCGATCGACGACGTCGACGTGGGCAAGGACGGCATCTGCGACTGCCTCGGCGTGCTCATCCTCGGCGCGCCCGGCTCCAACACCGCCTCGGCGTTCGAGGCCTGGCTCAAGGCCAAGGGCACCACCACCAAGCGCCGCCTCGACTCGGCCGGCGGCCCGCTCGTCGCCGCGGATCTCACCGGCGTCGACGTGGTGATCCTCGATCGCCTCTCGCGCGACTACGACGCGGCCGAGGTCCTTGCCCTGCACAACTGGGTGAAGGCCGGCGGCGGCCTCATCGCGATGACCGGCTACGACCACTCCGGCGCCGACGCGACGCGGCCGAACAAGATCCTCGAAGCGCTCGGCGCGAAATACGACACCACCATCCGCCCGAGCGCGCCGATCACCGACTGGGATCTCACCCACCCGATCGGCAAGGACATGTCGTCGGTCACCTTCGCGGGCGGCTACGCCGTGACGCCGGTGGCCGGCTTCAAGACGGCCGTGGTCGCGCGCTCCTCCGGCAATCCCGTCGCGGTCGCCGTCGACGTGTCGATGGGCCGGGTCTTCGCCTGGGGCGACGAGTGGATCGAGTACGACTCGGAGTGGTCCACCCTGCCCACCGTCCCGAAGCTGTGGGCGAATATTTTCGGCTGGGTCGTTCAGCGACGCTGCGGGGTGAAGATCTTCTGAAAGCACCGCATACTGGCGGGATGCGATCCCTCCTCCTGCTGCCGCTGCTGCTCATCGGGTGTGGATCGTCCGAGGATTCCGGCACTACCAACGGCGGAGCCGACACCGGGACCGGCTTCGACCTCGACGGCGGCCCGTCGTGCCCCACCGGCACCGCCACGATCGTCACCGGCACGGTGGTGAGCCCCGCCAAGGCCTCGCCCGATCCGATCTTCAACGCCGTCGTCTACGTCCCGGTCGGCGACCTCGAGCCGTTCAAGAAGGGCGTCACCTGCGCCAAGTGCGGCACCCTCGAGGGCACGACCAAGTTCAAGGTGGCGACGGTCACCGGCGCCGACGGCAAGTTCAGCCTCGAGGGGGTCCCGCCCGGCAAAGACGTGCCGATCGTGGTCCAGATCGGGCGCTGGCGCCGCAAGGTGCTCATCCCCGAGGTCAAGGCGTGCGCGACCACCGCGCTCCCGAGCGACCTCACGCGGCTGCCGCGCAACCGCGCCGAGGGCGACATCCCCTTCACCGCGATCGTCAGCGGCCGCGCCGATCCGATCGAGTGCGTGCTCCGCAAGATGGGCGTCGACGACGCCGAGTTCGTCGGCCTCGGCTCCGACGGCCTCCCGTACAACCCCGGCCGCATCAACTTCTTCAAGTCCCTCAACGGCCCGGACATGCCCGAGGGCACGATCAACGGCTCCTCTCTCTACAAGCGGCTCGACTGGATGAAGCAGTTCGACCAGATCCTGCTTCCCTGCGAGGGCGATCCGCGCACCACCGACAAGCCCGCCGAGGCGCTCAAGAACCTCGTGGACTACGTCAACGACGGCGGCCGCGTGCTCACCACCCACTTCGGCTTCGTGTGGCTGCGCGACTCCACCGACGCGGGGTGGAAGGGCCTCGCCAGCTGGAGCGCGACGAGCGCGCGCAAGGACAACCTCCCGGCGACGATCGACATGAGCTTCCCCAAGGGCAAGGCGCTCGCCGATTGGCTGCAGATCACCGGCGCCACCAAGGAGCAGGGCAAGCTCACCCTTCAGCAGGCGAACATCGATCTCACGAGCAAGCCCAAGGCACAGGCGTGGATCGACAGCGCGTCGCCGGTGTCCACCCAGCACTTCACCTTCAACACGCCGCTCGAGAAGCCCGCCGCCGATCAGTGCGGCCGCGTGATCTACAGCGACTTCCACGTCGTCGGCTCCGACGACTTCTCGTACATCCAGTTCCCCAACGAGTGCGTCGACGGCCCGCTCACCGCGCAGGAGCGGGTGATCGAGTTCATGCTCTTCGATCTCGCGAGCTGCGTGCAGCCCGTCGAAGAGGCGCCCAAGCCGCCGAAGTGAGCGTCACTGGAACGAGACCTTCGCCCGCGCGATCCTGACGCCGGGCGGCGGCTCCGCGAGCAGATCGCTCGGCAGCTGCTTGCCGATCGCGACGACGACCTCCCACGGCGCGTCCGTGTCGGGGAACAGCGTCTTGACCGGGCCCACGATGCGCACCGCGCCGTCGTTGGAGATCTCGATCGGCGCGGTCCACGGGCGCGCCTTGCCGTCGCGCACGAGGACGGCGGACGCCTTGACGCCGTCGACGCGGCTCTCGGGGCGGAGCACGAGCTGCAGCGTGGCCTCGCGGTGCAGCGTGATGCTCTGCGACACGACCCGCGGACCGTCGCTGCGAACCTCGGCGACCTGACCCGAGAGCTCGAAGGCGTACTTCGGCAGCTCGCGGTCGCGCGGCCAGAGGAAGAACAGAGCGATCGCCGCCGCCGCCGCGAAGGCGAACGGCAGCACCGGCCGACGGCGGATGGGGACCACCTTCGGGCGCGCGCCGAGGATCTTCTCGGCGATGCGAGCGTCGGCCATCGGCGCGAGCTCGACGGGCTCGTCGCGCTGTTCACGCGCTCGACGCGCGAGCGCACTCAGAAGCTTGTCGTCGCTCATGACGCCTCCGCTGCCTTCATCTTGCGCGACGACGCGGTGAGCTCGGCGCCGAGCTTGCGCACCAGCTTGCCGAGCCTGCTCTTCCACGCGTAGACGGCGTCGCGCGACATGCCCGTCTTCGCACACACTTCTTCGATCGGCTGCTCGTCGACGAGCAGCGCGTAGAACAGCTCGAGGCCCTTGGGCGACAGCTCGGCGCGGAGGCGCTCGAGGAGCGCGTCGAGGAGCTCCTGGCTCTCGACGATCGACTCGGTGCCGCCGGGCGCGGTGAAGGTGTCGACCTCGATCCCGCCGTCCTCTTCGTCGCGATAGGGGCGACGACGGCCGCTGCGGAAGATCGACGCCACCTGGTGCTCGGCGATCATCGAGACGAACGCGGGGAGCACGGCTCGGTTCGGATCCCACGCGCGCAGCGCCTTCGCGTCCTGATCGAAGAGCGCGAGGAACACCTCTTGAACGAGGTCCTCGACCTCCTGTTGCGCGCTGCGCCGTCCGCGCATGTTCCGCGTCAAGGCGCGGACGACGCGGGTCTGGATCGTGGGACGGAGCTCTTGGACGAGCGCGTGCACCGCGTCGGGCTCGCGGGCGATCGCGCGTCGAACGAGGTCCACGTGCTCGGCCACGCGCCGTCCTCTACCACGGACTCCGGTGGTAGTGTCCGCGCCGTGCGGATCGGGGGCGTCGTCTTGTTCTCGCTCGCGTGTGCGCTGGGCGCCGATCGCCGCCCGACGCCGCTCCGCCCCGAGCCCCCGCGCCCGTTGTTCGCGGGTTGCGGAGCGGTGCTCGCGGGGGGGGTCTGCGAGCTGCCGCAAGACTCCACCATTCGCATCTTCGCCGCGGCCGACGCGCGGGTCTCGGTCGACGGCGTGCCGACCCAGACCACCCCTTCGCGGGTGCTCGCGCACGGGACCGTGCACCGGGTGGTCGTAGCCCCCGGCGCGCGCGCGGTGACGGTCGTCGACGGAACGTCGCGGTTCCTTCTGCGGGTCGCGCCGCCGACGACGCTCGCGTGGCTCGTCGAGGCGCGGGCGATCCGTGGAAAGAATCCCGCGGCCGCGCGCGTGCTCGCCGAGCGCGCGCTGTCCTCGACCGATCCCGCCGAACGCGCGCTCGCGCTCGGACTGATCGCGCGGATTGAGCTTGCCCGCGGCGACGTGGAGCTTTCGATCGGTCACTTCCGCGAGGCGCTGGCGCTGCCGAGCAAGCGCGTCTCCGACCGCGCCGACGACGCCTTCGCCCTCGCCTTCGCCCTCAACCAGCGCAGCCGTCGTTACGCCGAGGCGCGCGCCGCGCTCGACGCGATCGAGCCCAGCCTCGTCGAGTACCCCGAGGGTCGCGCGCGGCTGCCGTTCTACCGCGCGGAGATCGCGCTCGAGACCGCCGACGACCGCGCGACGCTCCGCCTCCTCGACAGCTCGCTCGTGGCGGCGACCGAGCTCGGCCTCGTGCGCCTCGAGCGCAACGCGCTCAGCCTGCGCGCGGCGGTCCTCCAAATTCAGGGACACTTCGACGCCGGCATCGCGACGCTGCAGGCGCTCGATCGCGACATCAGCGCAGACGCGACGGCGGAGCCCTGCGATCACCTCGACCTCCTCCTCAACCTCGGCCTCTCGCTCGAGCGCCGGGCGCGCGCGCGTAGAGACCTGCATCAACCGTACGACGAGCCCGAGCTCTCCACCGTCGCGGCGCGCGCCCGAGCGCTGAAGTGCGCCGATCCCTATCGCCGAAGCATCGCCCTCTACGTCGCGGCGACCGCAGCCCTCGCGCGCGGCGACACCGGCGAGGCCACCCGTCTGCTCACCGAGGCGCGGCCCGCGGCCGTGCGCACCATCGACGTGCTGCAATGGCTCGACCTCGAGGCGCGCATCGCCTCCGCTGAGAAGCGCTTCCAGGACGCCGTCGCCAAGTACGACCAAGCGATCGCCATCGCCACGGTCGCCGAGCAGACCGATCGATTGTGGCGCGCCGTCGTCGGGCGCGGCGAAGCGCTCGAGGCGCTCGGCGATCCCGGCGCGCGCGCCGCCTATGAGGCCGCCGAGGAGATCCTCGACGGGAAGGTGTTCGCGCTGCCGCTCGGCGAGGGGCGCTCGGTGTACCTCTCGCGCAGCGAGAAGAGCGCGCGCCTGTTGATCGATCACCTGCTGCGGGTGGACGACGCCGCAGCGGCGTTCGCCGTCGCCCGCCGCGCGCGCGCGCGCCTCCTCGTGCAGACCGCGCGGGCGACGAGCGTGTCCTCGATGCGCCCCGAGGCGCGGAAGCGTTGGGATCGCGCGATCGCGGAGTACCGCGCCACGCGCACCACGCTCGACGACGCGGCCGCCAACGACTGGAAGCTCGCCGCGCCGGAGCTGCAAAAGGCTGGCCTCGCCCGCACGGCCACGGTGAACGCCATGGTCGCGGCGCTCGACGACGCGATGTCTTCGCTCGAGCTCCCGCACGCGCGCGCGGCGTTGGCCGAGCCGGGCCCCGGCGAGCTGTGGGTCGCCTTCCACCGGCGGCGCGAGGGGTTTGTTGCGTTCGCGGCGAGGACCGGCAAGGTCACCCACTTTGCACTCGATGTCGCCGGCGACGTGGGCGAGCAGCTGCTCGCGAAGCTCCCGCTCGAGGGCGTGAGCCGCGTCGTGATGCTGCCGTACGGGCCGCTCCGCGCGCTCGATCTGCACGCGCTGCCGGCACTCGAGGTGCCCGTCGAATACGCGCTCGACGTGCCGCGCCTGCGTGCGCCCGTCGAGGGGAGCGAGAGCGTCGGCATCGTGGCCGATCCCACGAGCGATCTCCCTGCGGCGCGCGCGGAGGGGAGCGCGATCGCGCAGCTGTTCACCACCGGCTACGCGGTGCGGCGCGCCGAGGGCTCGGAGGCGACCGCGCAGACGGTGGCGCAGCTGCTCGAGAGCTCCGCCACCTTCCACTACGCGGGACACGGCGCGTTCGGCGGACCGGAGGGCATCGAGGCGCGACTCCCGCTCGCCAACGGCACCGCGCTCGGCATCCTCGACGTGCTGACCCGCACGCGAGTGCCCCGCCGAGTCGTGTTGAGCGCATGCGAGACCGGACGCGCCGCCGATGCGAGCACCGAGACGATCGGCCTCGCGCACGCCTTCGTGCTCGCCGGCAGCGAGACGGTGGTGGCGCCGACGCGCGTCGTCCCCGATGCGCTCGCAGCGCAAGTTTCCATTGGCTACTACCGCGCGCTCTTGCGCGGTAACGACCCCGGAAAGGCCTTGTTTCTCGCGCAGCGCGCGCTCGATCCCGCGAGCGACTGGGCGGCGTGGCGTCTGTTTCGACATTGACCTGCGTCGATGTCGGGAACGCTCTCCCTTTATCCACGACGAAGTCCGTGCGCACTCGCCACGTACTTCCGGGAGAACCGTATGCACCGTTCGATCGTCCTCGCCGCTCCGTTCGTCCTCCTCGTCGCGTGTGGAGGCCAGGGCTCCACCGAATCGCTCAGCGAGTCGGAGCAGGGGCTGAAACGGTTCGGTACGGAGGGTGAGGAGCCCGTCCGCACCCCGGTCGATAGCGGCGTACGCGACACCGGTCAGGACACGGGCGCTGACACGAGCCTGCCGCCGCGCCTCGCGCAGCCGCTCGCCACGGTGTTCGAGAACTCGAATCCGCCGCCAACCTCGTGCACGCGCGTTCGATACGACATCCGCACGTCGCCCGGTCGCACCTGCGCCGATCTCGCGAAGACGACGAGCAGCGGCACCTGGAGCGTCGCCCCGGTGTTCCCCAGCGCCCCCGACGCCGACGTCCGCGACACGTTCTGCGCCGTGACCTGGATCGCCAACACCCCCACGTGCGCCCTTCCGGACTTCGGGGTCCTCGGTCTGACGTGCAAGGAGCAGATGTGGATGGTGCGGCGGTCGACGGCGTGCGCGACCGATCCCGCGAACTGCTCGGTCACGGCCACCACGGGGACCGAATTGGACCAAACGAAGCCGCCCGTCCGCACCTGCGGCGGCGATGCCGGCGTCATCTACGGAGGCATCATCGGCGGCTGCGACCGGTGCGCGGTGTCCTACGGCGGCAACCTCTTCCTGACCAACCCGTTCGGCTCCTCCACCGTCCACACCGACATCTGGACCGGCGGCGGTTTCCTCACGGTCACGATGCCCCCGTACAGCACGACGGAGCTCACCGGTTACTCCGCGACCAGCGTCGTCATTTGGCAGTAGCTCGCGCATGCCTCCCTTACGGAGGCTCGCGCGCAAACCTGACGAAGAATTAATTCTTCGTCGTCTCATGTCAGACCCGCCGCGCCCTTCGCGTAGGGGCCGGTTACCGGTGTACGCGCGTCCCGAATGAACGGGAGTGCGTCGCCGGCAACTCGCACGCGTTCGTAGCGAACGCGCACGTGGAGGTTTGTCATGAACACGCGCCGCATTTCGTTCCTCGCTCTCTCCGCTCTCCCGCTCATCGCCTGCACCCAGCCGACGTCGTCGCAGGAGGAGGTGAGCCAGAAGGAGCAGCCGCTGCTCACCGCCGATCCGACGCCGGTCTTCGATCCGGATCTGATGATCGCGCCGCCGGCCGACGATCTGATCGTGAGCACCATCGCCGTCGGCGATGGGTGGCGGAGGATCCGCGTCGTCGGCAAGGCGATCGACAGCGCCACCGACGCGGTGGTCGCCGTCGACCGCGAGCTGGTCGTCATCCAGGACAAGGCCAAGGTCGACGGCGCGCCGGTCGCGTCGTTCGTGAAGACCGAGATCAAGGCCGAGGCCGAGGCCGCCGCGAAGACGATCACCAAGACGGCGTACCTCGCGGGCGACACGCTCCCCGAGGGCGACGAGGTCGACATCGTCGACCCCATCGCGGCCGATCAGATCGAGACCGCGATGAAGAGCGGCACCCCTGCTGCGATGGCGTGGTGCAGCAACGAGGACCGCAGCTACTCGAAGACGATCTCCACGACCAAAACCTACAACCACACCAAGACCACCGACCCCGGCAATTTCAGCGGCTCGATGGCCTTCACCGCGACCCTCGCGGCGAGCGGCACCGGCAAGGTCACGATCCGCGTCTTCAAATCGGGGTATTCGCTGTGCGCGCCGTACAAGGTGAAGTTCAAGCACGCGAACTTCACCGGCAACGCCGACGTCACGGCCAAGGCCAACGTCAGCGCCGCGTTCGAGAAGTCGTGGAAGTACGACAAGAAGGTCGCGCAGCCGAGCCTCGGCACCCTCGCCTTCGCGGTCGGACCGATCCCGGTGAAGATCAACTTCTCCGCGCCGATCCACGTCGGCGTCGAGGCCAACGCCAAGGCGACGCTGAAGCTCGACGGCTCGGCCACCGGCAAGGCCACGCTCAACATGACCTGCACCAGCGGCGGCTGCAGCGGCAGCAAGACGGCTACCTACGGCTGGACCGCGGGCACGACGCCGACCGTCGCAGCCGAGGCCAAGATCAACGTGACGCCCTACGCCTACGCGGGCGTGCACGCGAACCTGTACACCGACTGGGTCGCGAACGCCGAGATCGGCGTGAAGGCGAAGCTGAAGGGCGAGCTGTGGGGCTACGCCGGCAACACCTGCGGCGACGGCGACTTCAACGGCAGCAACGAGCTCGTCACCGCGCTCGCCCTCGACGCGCGCGTGGGGATCGATCTCGTCGCCAAGGCCGGCCTCGTCGGCTCGGACTACGGCCCGTGGAGCTGGACGCTGCTCGACAAGCACGTCGCGTTCTACGACCTCGGCTCCTCGACCGGTGCGAGCGCGATGGCGCCGATGCTCCAGACCAAGGCCAACCCGCTCGGCTCGACGACCGTCGAGGCCAAGGGTCGCATGCGCCCGTGCTGGCCCTGGACCGACAAGATGAAGTATCGCGTCAATTACAACGACGGCAGCTCGAGCGAGTTCTGGGAGACGCCCTCGACGATGTTCACCAAGACGCACCCCTATGCGTCGTACGGCAACAAGGTCGTGAGCGTCACCGCGATCGCCGACGAGCAGGGGCGCACCCCGGGGAAGACCACCCACGACAGCATCTATCTGTCGCCGCTGGTGTTCGATCCCATCCTCGTGACGAGCAAGATGTCGCTCTGAAGCGAGCGTCGGCTCCCTGGGGAGCGCAAGCATGCGGCCCGCTCGGATTGCCCGAGCGGGCCGGCGACTTTTGTGGCCGCCATGCCGAGCGGAGAGTGGCCCTAGGGCAGCTCGTTCTCGTCGCCGATGCCCTCGAGCTCTTTGAGACCGAGCTCGAGGTACTCGAGCAGGCGCTGGATGCGCGGGAGCGTGCGGCGGCAGGCGATCACGCCGAACTCGAGCTTGTCGACGTAGCTCGTGAGGGTGAGGTTGAGCGCCTGGCCGTCGACGACGATCGACACCGGGTACATGCCCTCGATGCGCGCGCCGTTGAAGTACAGCGGCTGCTTCGGCCCCGGCACGTTGGAGATGATGACGTTGAACGCCTGCACCCGCGGCACCGCGCTGGTGAGAAAATTGAGGCCCGCGGGGCCGAGCAGGGTGGCCGCGTAGGCGAGGATCTCGCCCGGCGTCATGGCCGAGTAACGCTCCTTCGACTGCTGCACCGAGCGTTGGATCGTCTTCAGGCGGCGCGCGGGATCGAGCAGGTGGGTGCCGAGGTTCGCGAGGATCATCGCGATCTGGTTGCCGCTGTCGCTGTCGTCGCGGCGGAGCGACAGCGGGACCATGGCGATGAGCGGCTTCGCGGGCAGCTCGCCGAGGTCGAGGAGGTATCGCCGCAACGCGCTCGCGCACATGGCGAGGACGACGTCGTTGAGCGTGGCGCGGTGCGCCTTGCCGACGGCGCGGATGCGATCGAGCGAATACGACTGCGCGGCGAAGCGACGCGAGCCGGAGATCGGCTGGTTGAAGATGCACGGCGGCGCGCGCATGTCGTTGGAGCGGTCCTCGTCGCTGCGCACCTCGCGGATCGTCCGCGCGATCTCCCGCGTGACCTTCGGCACGCTCTCGAGCTGCGAGCCGACCATCGAGAAGAACTCGGAGACGCCCTGCGGACGTTGGTCGGCCTTGACCTTCTTGGTCCGCGTCGCGGCCCACGGCGGCGGCATGTCGGTGTCGGCGGGATCCTCGGAGAGGCACTGCTGGAGGATGCGCATCGCGGCGATGCCGTCGACGAGCGAGTGATGGATCTTGGAGTAGATCGCGAAGCGTCCGCCGTCGACGCCGTCGATCAGGTAGAGCTCCCACAGCGGGCGCGCGCGGTCGAGCGGCGCGGCGTGGAGCTGCGAGACCATCCGCAACAGCTCGCGGATGCGGCCGGGCCGCGGGAGCGCGTAGTGGCGGAAGTGGTGATCGACGTCGAACTGCTCGTCGCGCTCCCAGAACCACGCGCCGAACTTGCGGGTGAGCTGCTTGTCGAACGGCGGGGTGGGCTTGGTGGCGAGCCGCATCCGCTCGGCGACCTGCTCGAGGAAATTGGGCCCTGCCCCTTTGGGCGGCGTGGCGAGGAACAAGCCTCCCACGTGCATCGGCTGGTGACGCTTCTCGAGCAGGAGGAACGCGGTGTCGGCGGGGCTGAGAGCTTTCAAGCGGCCTCAGTGTAGAGGAGCCGCGACCGTAAGGGAGCGGGTTGTCCGATCACGGCGCCTCCGCGATGGCGCGCATCTCCTTCAGCGTCGGGATCTCCAGATCGGCGCCGGCCCAGCCGTCGATCACGTGTTTGGCGAGCGCCTTGGCCCGCGCTCTGTCGCCGAGGCGAAACGCTCGCCGCGCCGCGCGCACGTGGCCGAGCGAGACGCCCGTCTTGGTGGAGAGCGCGATGTGCGCCTGATCGCAGCGCTCGGCGAGCTCGGGCTCTCCGGCGCGCTCGAAGATCTCGGCGGGCAGTCCGAGCACCACGGTCTCGCTCTGGATCAGCGGGCGGAGCGTCGTGGCGGCGTCCTTGTCCTTACCCGCGGCCCACTGCTCGGCGCCGGTGAGGGCCGCCGCGGCGAGCGGGGGCATCTGCGGATCGTTCGCCCGCGCGCGGAGGCTCGCGAGGCACGGCCGCGCGACCTCCTTGCTGGCGCGCATGCAGACGAAGATCTGCTCGAACGCGAGCGTGACCGGCGGCGTGCGGTCGATGAAGTAGGTCTTGGCGTACTCGTCGGCGAACGCCTGGCCGAGCCCCATCGCGTCGGACTGATAGAGCGCGAAGAAGCCGGCGCGGAACCGCACCATCGGATCGGTCGACGTCGCGCGCGCGCGCTTGAGGCGGCTGAGCATGCTGCCCTGCTTGCCGAGCTCGTGGTCGACGACCGCGTGAATGTAGTCGGCGAGCGCGGTCGGCTCGAGGCCGCCCCCGCTCCACCGAACCGCGAGCGCGCGAGCCTCTTCGTACAAGCCGCTGAAGGCGAGATCGCGCGCGAGCTCGATCGCGGCGATCACCTCGCGCGGCGCGAGGGCGTAGCCGCGTCGGGTGAAGAGCAGACGCGGGGGACCGGGCGGCGCGCCCACGCGGATCCACGAATCCGGCACCGCGGGCGCCCACGCGCGCATCCCGCGCAGCACCACCGACGTGTCCTTGTTGTGCAGCGCGGTGAGCTCGACGAGCGAGAACCACGTGCCGACGTCGTGCGGGTTCACGTCGAGCGCGACGCGGGTGAGCGCGGTCGCGTCCTCGACGTTGCCCGCTGCGTAGACGAGGTTCGACTCGCCGATCGCGAGCTGCATGCGCGCGACCGAGCTGGTGACCGACGCGCGCGCGCCCTGCAGACGCGGAACGAGCGCGAGGGCCTTGCTCGCTTCGACGTACTGCGCCGTCGCCGCGATGCTCTCGGTGGAGGTGCCGTCGAACACTGCGTGCTTGGCGTCGACGCAGAGCGGCGCCACGGCCGCAGGGAGGAAGCCGAGCGACGCAGCCTCGCGGGAGATGCGCGCGCAGCGTTCGGCGCGCCCCGGAGCGAGCACGCGCTCGCCGAGGAGCATCGCGTCGACGCTGGTCGTGCCGAGGAAGCGCGCGGGCTCGGGCGCGAGCGCGGCGACGCGGGGGAGCTTGCCGGAGGCGACGAGGCCGTCGCGCGCCTTGGCGATCGCCTCGTCGAGGATCGCGTCGCGCGCCTCGGCCGAAGCGAACTTCGCGCCGTCGGGGGTGAACAGCCCGAGCGACACCGCGAACGAGTCGGGCTCGCGCGTGACGACGCCATCGACATACGCGTGAGCGCGCTTCTTCGCCGCCGCGAGCGAGCGGTCGCGCGCGTCGCGGTAGGGATCTTCGGGGAACGTCTCGCCGGGGAGCCGCGGCAGCTCGAGCAGCACCGCCGGACCGAGCGCGCTGCCGTCGCGCCCACCGCTGAGCCAGAACGCGTCGCGACAGAGCACGTCCGCCGCGGCGGCGCCGAGCCAACCGGTGGGCTCGTCCACCCCGCGCGCTTCGAGGATCGGACACGCGAGCACGCTGTCGGGTCGCGCGAGCGGGGCCACGTGCACCGGAGGTTTGCGAGAGAGGGCGATCCCTGCGCCCACCGCCAACAGGGCCACGACCGGGATCGGCCACAACAACCTCCGCCGAGGCGGCGGCGGCAGCGACGGCGAGCGCGGCGGCTGCGCGCGCGGGAGCTCGCGGAGGCGCGCCGCGACGACGGCCATCGGCGGGCGGGCCGAGGCGCGCTTCTCGATGCAGGCGAGGACCAGCTCGTCGAGGTCGTCGTGCACGGCGGGGTTGAGCGTCGACGGGCGCGGCGCGGGATCGCGATCGGCGGCGATCAGCACCTCGATCGAGGTGCCCTTGAAGGGCCGCTGACCGGTGAGCATCTCGAACAGCGTCACGCCGAACGCGAACACGTCCGTGCGGTCGTCGATCGCCCTGCCCTTGGCCTGCTCGGGCGACATGTACGCAGGAGTCCCGAGGATCATGCCCTCGCGGGTCGCCGAGCTGTCGGGGGTGGCGGTGGCGGCGAGCGCCGGATCGGTGGCGACCTGGGTGTGGATCTTGGCGATCCCGAAATCGAGGATCTTCACCGCGCCGGACGCCGCGATCATGACGTTGTCCGGCTTCAGATCGCGGTGGATGACGCCGACCGCGTGGGCCGCGGCGACGCCCTCGGCGATCGCGGTCGCGATGTCGAGCGCCCGCGCGCGCTCGAGGCGCCCCTGCTCCAGCACCGCGCGCAGCGACCGGCCCTCGACGAGCTCCATCGCGAGGTAGACGTTCTTCTCGTCCTCGCCGACGTCGTAGACCGTGGTGACGCACGGGTGCTTGATCGACGCGGCGAGGCGCGCCTCGCGGAGGAACCGCGCGCGGGACTGCTCGTCGCCCACGTTCTCGGCCGGGAGCAGCTTGAGCGCGACGATGCGCCGCAGCTTCACGTCCTCGGCGCGGTGAACGACGCCCATCCCGCCGGCGCCGAGCACCGCGTCGAGGCGGTAGCGCGCACCGATCAGCGACGGCTCGTCCATGACGAGGGCAGCATACTCCCTACGACGCGAGCTCGACGGCCGTGCTCCGCGCAAAAGCGTCGGCGAGGGCGCGCGCGGTCGGACGCTGCTTGGGCTCGGAGCGGAGGCAGCGCGCGAGGAGCTCCCGCTGAACCGGCGACAGATCCGAGGGGAGCGGCGCGGGCTCGGGGAGGCTCCGCCCCGCGAGCACGTCGTAGATCACCGGCGAGCGAAACGGATGGCTCCCGGTGAGGAGCTCCCACGCGATCACGCCGAACGCGAAGATGTCGCACGGAGGCCGCGCACCGGAGACGCCGAACATCAGCTCGGGGGCCATGTACATCGGGGTGCCGAGCCACGCGCCGGTGCCGGTGAGCGCCCGCGGCCCGCTCACCGCGCCGACCCCAGCGCTCTGCAGCGTGGCCGCGTCGGGCTCCGCCGCCGCGGGCTCGCCCTTGTCTTCTCGCGCGATCCCGAAGTCGGCGATCTTGATGGTGCCGTCCTCGGCGCGGAGCACGTTGCCGGGCTTGAGATCGCGGTGAACGACGCCGGCCTCGTGGAGCGCGGCGAGACCCGATGCGAGCTGGGAGAGCGCCGACATCGCGAACGAGCGCTCGCCGAAGCGGTCGCGCATCAGCTCGAGCGAGGCGCCGTCGACGATCTCCATGAGCAGGTAGAGCGAGCCCTCGGAGGTGACGCCCACGTCCTTGATCGCGACCAGGTTCTTGTGGTGCACCCGGGCGGCGAGCTCGGCCTCGCGCGCGAACCGCGCGGCGGCCATGGGTGTGGAGCGACCGGACATCACCTTGAGCGCGAGCCGCTCGTTGTCCTCGATGCGCTCCACCTCCACCACGACACCCATGCCGCCCTGCCCGATCGCGCGCACCACCCGGTAGCGACTGTCGAACAGCTCTCCCGGCGACAGCATGCCGGACTGGCCCGGCGCCTCGATCGCGGCCAGCGCGTCGGCCAGGGCGCGCGAGCGGTCGGCGATCTGCCGGCGGAGCTCCTGGTTGAGGCGCTCGAGCTCCTTGCCCGCGCGCGCCTGCTGCTCGGCGGCCTCGTCGCGGAGGGCATTGATCCGATCCGCGAGCGCGATGGAGAGGATCAGCACCTCGAGCGTGGAGCCCACCTGCTGGGCGTAGGTGGTGAACGGCGTCGTGGGCACCTTGCCCGCCGCGCGGAGGGCGGCGATCGCGCTCGCGACAAGGAAGGTGCTCCACCCCACGAGGAAGAAGATCGCCGAGCGGCTGCGCTGCACCGCGCGCGCGACGCCGAGGACGAGCAGGCCGACGCTGAACACCAGCGCGATGAGGATGGTGACCCGCAGGCCGGTGCGCGGCGACATCACGAGGGTGAGCGGCGCGACCACGCCGCAGAAGATCGCGAACGCCGACGCCCCACGGCTGACGCGCGGGAGGTGTTTGTGGAGGTCGAGCAGGCGCTGTGCGAACAACATCCCGAAGCAGCCGGCGAGCGTGATGAAGAACGCGACGCCGTGGTTGTTGGCGTAGGACCAGCGCGGGAACACGAACTGATACGCGAGCCCCTCGAGCACGCCCTGGTAGCCGAGGAACGCCGCGATGAAGAGCGCGTAGAAGAGGTACGACCTGCTCCGCACGGCGGCGAAGAGGAACAGGTTGTAGATGATCATCGCCGCGAGCACGCCGACGTAGACGCCCTGAAACGTGGTGTCGCTCGTGACGTGGCGGGCGTGCGCCGCGGGAGTCCACAGCTGCAGCGCGACCTGCAGCGAGCTCTCGCCGGAGAGGCGCACGTAATACGTCTGCGCCCGGGCCGCGGGGAGCTCGACGTTGGGGTGACGGAACGGAACGGCGCGCTCGGAGAACGGCAGGGTGTCGCCGACGACGACGCCGTTGGGGAACACCTCCATGCGATCGATCGCCGGGTACTCGAGCTCGAGGATCAACGGCGTCCTCGTGGCGCGCTCGTCGCGGACGGTGAAGCGCGCCCACACCGCGGACTTGGTGAGGCCGAAGTTGGGCGAGGCGCGCGTGGAGGGAACGAACGGCGCGGACTCGATCTGCGCGAGCGTCGCGACGCCGGTCTTGTCCTCGTAGAGGTCGAGCTCGAGGCCGATCGGGCCGCCCTGGTAGGCGTCGTCGACGACGATGGTGGCGGCGCGCGACCGCGTGACGACCAGCAGCAGCGTCACGCCGAGGAGCGCAACGATCCACCGCCGCAACCACGCCATCCGACGAAGCTATCATCTGCCCGAAGGACTGGAAGAAGATGGAGCGCGCGTACGGCCCGGGCGTCGCGACGCGCAGCGCGTGCTCAAGACCGTCGGCGGCGCGTGAGGATCGCGGCCGCAGTCGCGGTGCCGGCGACCGCAGCGGCCGCGACGAACGCCCAGAGGTGAGAGCGAACGGGCCCGGGCGCAAGCGCAGGCCCGGGCGCAGGCCCGGGC
>JALHOE010000022.1 GCA_022843175.1 Deltaproteobacteria bacterium | reverse complement strand
CGCGCCCGTCGTCGCCGCGCGCAGCGGCGATGAGGTCGAGAAACGCCGGGTGCACGGCGGGCTCGCGACCGGCGAGCACGATCGGCAGGCCGGCCTCGCGGGCGCGCGCGATCCGGCCGAGGACCGCCGCGCGGTCGTCCTCGAGGAAGCGGTCGCGGTTCGCGCACGACACGCACGCGTTGTCGCACGCGCCGGCGAGGTGGACGACCGCTGCGTTGACCGTGGGTGCGCGCGAACGCCCCCGCGCGAACGCCAGCAATCGCGCGGCGAGCGCGTCGATCGCGGCGAGCAGCGGCTCGATCCGCGCCCGGTCGCGCGCGACGCGCGTCCACTCCGCGACGGCGGCGAGCTGGGCGACCTCGGTCTCGGTGCCGAGACGTTCGCGGAGCCCGAGCGCGAGCGCGTACGCGCCGCGCGTGCGCGGATCGAGGAAGCGCCACGGGTGCTCGATCGCGTACCCCTTGCGCCTTCCGGCGCCCTCGTCGCCCTCGTCCCACGACTCGGCGAGCGCCCCGTCTCGCTCCGCGGCGTGGAAGATCGGCAGCTCGCGGTAGAGACGCAGGCGATTGCGACCGAGCTCGCTGAACACCTCGGACAAGCCGTGGGCGCGCACCGCGGCGGCGCTCTCGGCGAGGTCCTCGGGGGTCGTCCATGGACTCCACAGGATCAAGCTGTGCCCGCGCGCGCGAGCGTGCTCGAACGCGCCGTCGTTCTCGCGGCGGAGGCGACGCATCGCCTCGACCGCGGCCAGCATGTCGCGGACGCCGACGCCCTTGTTGTAGCGCTCTAGCTCTCTCTCGGAGAACGACTCGAACCCCGAGAGGTACACCTCGACGGCCTGCCCCGTCGCGCGCGCCGCAGCGACGGCGTCGCGAACCCGTCGCTCCTCGCGAACGAACGAGTCGGCGCGCGCCGAGAACAGCCAGCGGGTCGGCCGGAGCCCCGCGTCGCGCGACGATTCGATCAGCCGCGCGAGGTAGCGGAGCGGGTGCTGGTCGATGAGCACGAGCTCCTCGAGGCCGGGGACCTGCTCTTGGTAGAAGCGCGCCTGCTCGAGGAGCTCGTCGATCACCTCCGCGTCGTCGCGCTTCTGGTAATCGCCCCCGGCGTGGCAGAACGCGCAGCCGAGCCGCGAGAGCGTGCCGTCGCTGGCGAGGGGGAGCCCGCGATAGAACGGATTGTCCGCGGGGTCGTCGGCGTAGGGACAGCCGGCGTTGCCGAGGAGGAACTTGCGCGTGATCGCGGGGGCCTCGCCGATGACGTCGTGCTCGACGACCGGACGAAAGGGCCGCGGCAGCTTCGCCGCGCGACCGGGCGGCCCGGGCGAGAGGACACCGCCTTCGAAGCGCGCGACGCCGGCCACCGACAGCACGTCGCCGCCGCTCGCGAGCGCTTCGAGCAGCTCGCCGAACGATGCCACCAGCTCGCCGCCCGAGGGCGACCTCCGCGTCACCGCGCGGCGGACGAGCCCCGGCGTGAGGCCCACCACGAGCTCCACCCCCTCGATCGGCTCGGCGTCGCCCCACGACATCAGCACCGCGCGCCGCCCCGCCGCGGCGCTCACGTGCCGCTGGATCGGCACCGGATCGAACAAGCGCTCGACCACGACCACGTCGGCGCGCCGGGCCGCGAGCCACGCCCCGAGCTCGCTCCGCACCGCCGCGTCGCGCGCTCGATCGCGTCCGTCGTAGTAGACCCGCACCACGTTCGCCTCGTGCCCGAGGTCGCGGGCGCGGCGAGCGCAGAGCTCGGCGATGACGTCGGGGAAGAACGATTGCCGCGGCTCGCCGTACGGCAGCACGAAGGCGACCGACAGCGCGCGAGACATAACGCCGAGATCGTAGCACCTCACGAGTTGACCGGTGCCCCCTCGCGAGGTTCACTGCAGGCATGAGCGGCGCGCGCCGTCATCGCGCCATCTGGGTCATCAACGCCGCCTGCCCGAGTCGCTGCAGCTACTGCGACATCGGCTCGCAGCGCAGCGTGCCCACGCTCGACGCCGTCGAGGTCGCGCGCGTGGCCCGCGAGCTCCTCGAAGCGGGGTTTCGCGAGGTGGTCTTCGTCGGCGGCGAGCCGCTGCTCTGCCCCGAGCTCCCCGCCGCGCTCGACGTCCTCGCGGGCAAGTGCACGGTCGCGGTCTTCACCGGCGGCATCCCCGGAGATCCCCGGCGCTTCGCCGAGCTCGTCCGCCGCGGCATCGACCGCGTGGTCCTCTCGGTCGACTCCGGCGACGACCACGAGAACGATCGACTCCGCGGCCGCGTCGGCATCACGAGCAGCGTGTTCGCGATGGCCGACGCCATGCGCGCCGAGAAGCCCGGCCTCGACCTCTCGATCAACAGCGTGGTCACCCGCTTCAACGCCGACACGGTCGAGCGGGTGTGGGAGCGCGTTCGCGCCTATCGCCCGACGGCGTGGGCCCTGACGCTCGCCGGCGACAACTTCACCGGCAGCCCCGAGGGTCACTTCCTCTCCCGCGAGCAGCTCGCGCAGTTCTACTTCGAGCGGGTCCCGCGCTACGCCGAGCTCGTTCGCCCGTCGACCCACCTCGTGGTGTTGCCGGTGCCGCTGCCGTATCTCGAGGCCGGGATCCCCCCAGCGCGATGGGGCAGCGCACGCGACGAGCACCGCGCCGCGCTCGACCAAGAGCTCGACCGTTACGCGCGCGGCATGCACAACCAGGGCTTCGTCGAGAAGTACGGCTGCCCGCTCGTCGGGGTCGACGTCAGCATCGGCGTCGGCGGCGAGGTCTATCCGTGCAGCCAGGCCCCGATCCTCAAGCAGCCCTATCGCCTCGGTTCGCTGCGCGAGGCGAGCGTTTCGGCGATCCTCGACGGCGACTCGTTTCGCCGCTTCGAGGCCGGTGTGCCGCACGAGGCCTGTCGACGCTGCTGGGCCCCGAGCAACGTGGAGCCGGCCACCCTTCGCGCCCGCATCGCGAGGAGGCCGTGAGCGACCCGTTCGCACGCTTCACCCGCGTACGCGACGCGCTGTCGCGTTCGCTCGATCCGCTCGAGCACCCGCTCGGCGCCCACTTCCGCCCGCTCGACGGCGCTACGTGGCGCTCCCGCTGGCGAGCGCTCGCCGAGCGGATCGCGACCAAGCAAGCCCACAGCGCGCTGGTGCTCTACGTCCACATCCCGTTCTGCGCGCGCGTGTGCAGCTACTGCTTGCTCGCCGCGCAGAAGATCCCCGGCAAGGACGTCGTCGACGCGTACGTCGACGCGCTGGTCCGCGAGCTCGAGGCGATGGGCCGGGCCGTCGCCGGCGTGCCGGTGTCCGCGATGCACGTGGGCGGCGGCACCCCGACGATCCTGTCCGAGAAGCAGCTCGACGCGGTGCTCGGGGCCGCGCAGCGCTCGTTCGCGCGCGCGCCGGAGTTCGTCGCCGGCATCGAGGCGCACCCCGGATCGACCACGCGCGGGAAGCTCGACGTCATCGCCGCGCACGGCGTTTCTCGCGTGAGCTTCGGGGTCGAGTCGTTCACCCCCGCCGTGCTCGCGGCGGTGGGCCGCCGAGATCAGACGGCCGATCGTGTCGCGCGCGCCGTCGCGCACGCACGCGAGGCCGGCATCGCCAAGGTCAACGTCGATCTGCTCGCCGGGCTGCCCGGCGAGACGAACGCCTCGTTCGACGAGACGGTCCGCGCCGCGCTCGAGCTGCCGGTCGACTCGATGAGCGTCAACCGCTTCCTCGCCGAGGGCTCGCCGCTCGGCGCGTTCGGCGCGGCGTCCGATCCCGCGGGCCTCGAGCACGAGCAGGTCGGCCGGATGCTCGTCGACGCCGACCGCCTCATCCGAAGGTCCAAGCCGCCGACGTTCCCCGGCGAGCCCGTGGAGCGTCCGTCGTTCGGCACGCAATACGTGTGGGACGCGACCGGCGGCGCACGCCGCTACTTCCAGGAGGACATGATCGGCCCGGCGTCCACCCTCGCGGTCGGCCACGGCGGCATGAGCCATCTGCACGGGGGCGCCTACGCGATCGCCGGCGCGCCTCTCCGCGAGTGGATCGCCGCGACGAGCCGCGACGAAGCGCCGCCGGTGCTCGCCTGGGACGCGAGCCTGCGGTTCGAGCAGGCCTTCTTCGTGGCCGATCGCGCGGCGCGCGGACAGCTCGACGCCGACGAGTTCGAGCGGGTGTTCGGCGCGAAGCTCTCGCAGGTCTTCGGCGCCGAGCTCGCCGCGCTGTCCGCGAACGCGCTCGTGCGCGTCACGGGCGACCGCCTCGCGGCGACCGGCGCGTCGGCGACCGAGCTGCTCTGCTACCTGAGCGACGCGGAGCTCGACGCGCCGAAGCCCCCGCCGGTCGGAGACCGCGTCTCGATCAAGGCAACGCCGGAGATCGCCGATCGACTCGCCGAGCTCGCCCGCGACGGGGCGATCGATCTCGACGTGTCCGGCGGCGTGTCCACCGCCGACGCGCAGCGCCTGATCGACACCGTCGAACGGCTCGCGCTCGACGTGCGACCGGTGGGGTCCGCGGAGCCGGTCGCGCGTCAGTACCAGCGCATCGGCGAGCTGCCCCCGTCGGTGGTGTGGTGCCGGCTGGCGATTCGAGCCATCGCGGCGCTGCGCGCGCTCGACTAGCTCCAGTAGTAGAACTGGCGGTGATCCTTCGCGATCGTGACGAAGCCGCCGATCGTCCAGCGATTGCGCGCGCCGACGACCGGGCAGACGCGGTGATACCAGTAGCCGCCGTCGAAGAGGAACATGTCGCCGGCGCCGGGCCGGTATTTCACCGAGGGCGCCTGCTTCGCGATGAGCTCGACGTCGAGCGCACCGGCTTTCGTGAGCGGCCGGTGGAACCACTCCAGCGAGTACACCTCGATCTCGCCGCCGGCCTCCGGGGTCGCGAGCGGGATGAAGTAACTCAGCTGGTCGGACGTATCGACCAGGGTCATCAGGTGACGGTAGGCGTCGCAGTCCTTGAAGTAGTTGCCCACGTGGACCGCGAGCTCCGCGCCCGGCGGGATCGCGCGAATCGTCGCTGGCGTGTAGCTCTCGCCGGCCGGGCCGGCGGGCACTCCGACCGGACGACCGCCTGCGACCCCGCGGAGCACCTCGCTCACGCGAGTCTCGAAATCACGGTCGCCCGCGCTCGCAAACAGCTCCCGCGAGGTCTCGCGAAAGCTCCGCGCCGTAGCGAAATACTCGTCGAGGGGAGCGCCGTTCGGGTGCTCACGGGTGGGGATGAGCACCATCCCGAGGTTGTACGGCTGCGCGTGATCGCGCGTGTCGGTCTGCGTGTTGTCACGGAACGCGAACCGACCGGATGACGCCTCGAGCGATGCGGTGACCCTCGCCATCTGCTCGGGAGAGAACACGTTGCGAATGATCATCACGTCGAGCCGGCGTTCGAACATCGCGTGCATCGCGTCGGAGTACGCCTCGAGGTCGGAGGCATCGACGTCGACGAAGACGAAGTCGCGAACGTCCCGCGCCGTCGGCTCGCCGCTCCACTCCCGCGGCAGCGCGGCGTCACCGCGATCGTGCTCGCCGAGCACCCGTCCCAGCTCCGCGAGCATGGCGAGCACAGCCGGCATCCGCTGATCGGGGACGGCGCCGTGCGCGAGATCGAAGCTCGCGGTGCGCAGAAAGGCCTCTGCGTTCGGATCGCGTTGGCTGATCTGCGCCGAGATCACCCCGCCGTTCGGATCGGCGAGCTCGAGCTCGAGCCGGCCCTGGCGCAGCGTGCCGCTCTTGACCGCGAACCCCGAGAACGTGGTGCCCGGCGCGAGGCCGAACTCGCGGAGGAAGCCCTCGACCGAGCGCATTACACGTCCCACCGGCGCAGCCAGGCCGCCACGCGCTCGATGACCTCGCGATCGCGCCGATAGATCTGCCCCTGCTTCGCGTCGGGGACGTCCTCGGAGAAGTAGGTGAGGTCGTAGTGCTTGCTCCGCTTGAAGGCGGGCGACGCCGGGTCGGTTGGGCTGATGATGAAGCAGAGCGTCTCGGCGCCGTGCTTGAGCGAGAGCACCGGCAGGTGCGTCATCATCAACGAGCGCGTCTTCACGTTCTCGAACTGCCAGCCGTCGGGCAGGATCTCGGCGAGCGCGGGCGTGATCACCTCGGTCAGCGTCCCGGCGAGGGCGTCGGATTCCTCGGGAGTCATCGCCCGAGAGTGTAGCCGACCGGCTTTTCGTTGGGGTTCCGCTACACTGAAGCCGCCGTGGAACCCGACCGACAGCTCGAGATCCAGCTCGGTCACATGTGCAACAACCGTTGCGTGTTCTGCGTCAGCGGCCAGCGCACCGAGGAGCGCGAGGCGTTCCCCGTGCCGGGCGATCCGGTCCTCGAGCGGCTCGAGGGCGCCCGCCGGGACGGCATCCGCAAGGTCACGCTGCTCGGCGGCGAGCCAACCATCCAGCCGGAGTTCCTCCGCATCGTGCGCGGCGCGGTGGGGCTCGGGTTCGACGAGATCGTGATCTTCACCAACGGCGTGAAGACCGCCCGCGGCTCCTTCGTCGACGAGATCCTCGAGACCGGCGGCAACTTCACCTTCCGGCTCTCGTTCCAGGGGGCCAACAGCCGCGCGCACAACCGCACCACCAAGAAGCTCGGCTCGTTCGACCGACTGGTCGAAACGATGAAGAACCTCCGGGCGCGCAACCAGCGCATCACGGTCAACATGTGCGTCGTGCGCTCGAACTACGAGTCGGTCGCCGAGTTCCCCGCGCTCCTGCTCCCCTACGGCGCGAGCCAGCTCCACCTCGACATGATCCGCCCGCTCGATGCCGGCGTGCGCACCGAAGAAGAGATGCGCGCGATGCTGCCGCGCTACAGCGACATGGTCCCCCACCTCGAGGCCATGGTCGCGGGCTTCCCGGCTGGCTTCGACGTCAACATCGGCAACCTGCCCTACTGCATCGCGCCGAAGCTCGCGCCGGTCATCCACCACGACGGCGAGACCACCCTCACCGTTGCGGTGGACCAGCGCGCAGACCTCAGCGAGGCGTGGGACAAATACGCGGTCAAGCGACGCGACAAGCTCAAAATCGAGTCGTGCCGCGAGTGCGTGTTCGACAGCCGTTGCAGCGGCGTCTTCGACACCTACCAGCGGTTCTACGGCACCGACGAGCTCGTGCCGATCACGCCCAAGCGCCTCCGCGTCGTCGATCCCGAGCTGCGCCTCTTCACCCTCCACGTCGAGCCGCTGATCGCCGCGCTCCGCGCCTACGCGGCCCCGCCGCCGTTCGCGGTCGCGAACGTCCACGTCGACACTCGGGACGAGCGGGTCGCGGTCCGCTTCGCGCGCGAGGGCGGCGGCTCGGCCGACGTCGAGCTCGCGCGCCCCGGCGCGGGCGCCGCGAGCACCGACCTGTTCTCGCTCCACCTCGTCGGCGCGACGACGGTCGACGCCGCCACGATCGAGCTGCTCCGTCACCTGTTCGCAGAGCTCTGCGCGGTCTCGAACGCGCGCGTTCACCATGGCATCGGCGACGACGCGGCGTTCCACGGGCCGCTCCGGCACGGCGTCGACTGGCGGATCGGCCGCTGTCTCGAGCGTCTGCGCGGCAGCGCACCGTACACGGCGCTGTCGTGGGAGGGCGTGACCATCGGCGCAGGCGGCCGCGACGCGGCGATCGCGCTCCGTCACGACGACGGCGTCGGCGTCACGCTCACGCTCGGCCTCGACCGAGACCGGGTCCGCGGCGGCTACCGCCTCGACCGCGAGCTCACCAACGCCCCCGCCACGCTCGTCGAGGGCGTCCGCGCGGCGATGTCCGCCGTGCGAGGTTGAGTCAGCGGAAGTGCGCGTCCCAGCGCGCGAGCTCGTCGAGCACCCCGCGCCCGATCGCCGTGGGCTGCGCGTGCTCGAGCAGCACCGCCGTCCCCTCGCGGTTGCCCTCGACGATCTGCGCGAACCGCCCGCGAAAGCTCGGGTGCCGCGTGAGCGGATCGTCCGCCGCGAGCATCGCCTCGTAGAGCCGCGCGACCGGCACGAACGCGTGCACGGCGAGCAGGATGCCGTGCAGCGGCCGCGGATCGGGGCGCACCGGCGATTTGTAGAGCGGCGAGTAGGCGTTGTGGAGCACGTCGTCGATCTCGAACAGCGCGTTGATCTTGTTGTGCGAGAACTCGTGGACCACGGCCTCGGTCATCGTCATCGCCTGCGGATGAAGGGTGAGGTAGATGGTGCCGATCGCCTCGCGATACGACGCGGAGAGGTGCGCCTCGGCGTCGTAGCCCACCGGCACGAACTGCTGCACGAACAGGTCGTGCTCGGCACGCAGCTCGGGCAGGTAGCGCTCGATGCGGTCGAGGGCGTCGCCGAGCGAGTCGCACCACGCAGACTCCGGTTGGCCGCCGAGATCGATGCGGTTGCCGGCCTTCTTGGGGTGCGCCTCGTACATCGAGAGCGGGTTGTTGTCCTCGAGCGCGAGGACGATCGAGCCGCGGATCGGGTGAAACGGCGTGCGCACGAACGCGCCGGTCGGCGGGAGGGCGGTGCGGTCTCGCCCGGTCGGACGCTCGATCTCGAGGAAGTCCGGCCCGACGAGGAGCGCGGTCGCGTCGGCGAGCTCGACGACGAACCGGCCGCTCAACGACACCACCCGCGCCGGTGGCTGGTCGATCCGCACGACCGCGCGGAGTGCGCCGAGCACGGCGAGCTCGACGGCGAGCGTCGCCACGAGCTCGACGACCAGCCGCGGATCGGCGTCGCCCCGCGCGCAGCGAAGCAGCGCCGAGACGTTGGGACGCCGCAGCGCGCTCGTGAGGGCCGCCTGACGATCGGGTGTCGCGGAGAGCGCGGCGGCGAGCGACCCCACCGCGCGCCGCAGCACCGGGTCGGCGGTCGGCCTGCCGAGGACGAGACGGAGATCGGACAGCAGTCGACCGATCGCTCTCGACAGTACCGAACGGGCCGTGGTGGAGCCCGATCGAGGGAGCGTGATGTCGTCGGGCGATTGCACCGCGGCGGTCCCGACCACGGTTTTCAGCATACATCCTGCTCACGACGTGCGCTCGGCACATTGCGCGCCCCCCCATCGGTGCCGTAGCGTTCACGGGCCAACATGCCCGTAACCTTCGACGGTATTCCCGGTGACCTCGTCGAGGTGGAGCTCGACCGCGGCGCGATGTCGCTGCAAGTCGACGAGACGCTCTACCCCCTCGAGGCGGTGTACGCCGCGGCGTACGTCTTCATCGATCGCTGTTATGTCTTCCTCGACAAGCCGAGCGAGGGCCGTATCCGAGTCACGCTCTCGGGCAAGAAGGCCAAGCTCGAGGGCGATCTCGCGCGCGAGACCGTCGGCGAGTTCGCCAACGAGCTCTTGTCCTGCGCCTGGCGCGCCCAGATCGCGCGCGACAGCCGCGCCACCATCGAATCCGTCACGGCCCGCGCGCTCTCGGGCGCCCGCGGAGCCCCCTCGCTCGACGAGCTCGAGGCGTTCGACTTCTCCGAAGAGGCCTTCGACGACCCGCTCGGCATCGCGATGTCGTGGGAGGAGAAGTACGCCAAGAAGAAGAAAGAGGGCGCGGCGCCCGCCGAGGAGCCAGCCAAGGCCGACGGCGGGGCAGCCAAGTGATCGAGCTCCGTTTCCACCGCGCGCTCTACGCCGAGAAGGCCGTCGACGAGGCGGTCGAGACCTTCACGCGCCACGCGTCGTTCGAGCGCGCCGCAGAGCCCACCCACTTGGTCGTCCGAATCTCGGGCCGTGACGCGGACCGCGAGCAGCGGATCGCCCACGAGCTCGCCAACTTTGCCCTGGGCCTCACCATCAAGGCCGGCGGAGCGATGTCGTCATGAACCTCCTGCAAATCCGCAAGCCGAGTACCTCGTTCGCGCTTCCGTTCAAGCACCGCACCGTGGGCAAGCGCGTGCTCATCACCAACACCGAGGGCAACTTCCTGCTCCTCCAGCCCGACGAGTTCCGCGCCTTCGCCGAGGGCTCCATCGGGCGCGAGTCCGAGCTCTACAAGCGTCTCGCGGAGCGCAACTTCGTGCGCGGCGCCGAGAACCAGGAGCGCATGGTGGAGCGCATCCAAGCCCGCAAGAGCTTCCTCTCGTACGGGCCGAACCTGCACATCATCGTCGTCACGCTGCGCTGCAACGAGACCTGCGTCTACTGCCACGCGTCGCGCGCCAACATGGACGCGGTGCACACCGACCTCACCAAGGAGCTCGCCGAGAAGACGGTCGACAAGATCCTGGCGACGACCAACCCCAACGTCACCATCGAGTTCCAGGGCGGCGAGCCGCTGGTGAACTTCGGGGTGGTCAAGCACATCATCGAGTACGCGCTCGAGGCCAACAAGAAGGTCGGCAAACAGCTCGAGTTCACCATGGTGTCGAACCTCTCGCTGATGGACGACGAGAAGCTCGAGTACCTCGTGAAGAACAAGGTGCAGATCTGCACCAGCATCGACGGCCCGGAGCACATCCACGACAAGCAGCGCAAGCTGCCGCAGGCGTCGGCGCACCAGAAGGCGACCTACTGGATCAAGCGAATCAACCAGGAATACGAGCGGATCGGCCTCGACCCGACGCTCTATCACGTCGAGGCGCTGCTCACGACGACGCGCGAGGCGCTCCCCCAGTGGAAGGCCATCGTCGACACCTACGTGAGCCTCGGCTGCAAGGCGTTGTTCCTACGCCCCGTCGATCCGTTCGGCTTCGCCGACAAGACCGGTCATCGCATCGAGTACCCGCGCAAGGAGTACATGCACTTCTACACGAGCGCGGTCGAGTACATGCTCGAGCTGAACAAGCAGGGCGTGCAGATCCTCGAGCGCTTCGCGGCGATCTTCCTCACGAAGATCCTCGGCGGCGAGGACCCGAACTTCCTCGACATCCGCAACCCGTGCGGCGCGGGCATCGGCCAGATCGCCTACAACTACGACGGCAAGGTCTTCACCTGCGACGAGGGCCGCATGCTCCACGAGATGGGGGACAGCACGTTCCTCATCGGCGACGTCGAGACCACCTCGTACCGCGACCTGATGGGCCACGAGACCGTCCGCGCCCTGGCCATCGCCTCGAACCTCGAGGCCCAGCCCGACTGCGTGAACTGCACCTACCAGCCGTATTGCGGTGTGTGCCCGGTTCATAATCACAAGAGCCAGGGCACGATTTTCGGCCGAATGCGCGAAAGCACATTGTGCGCAGTCCACAAGGGCATCCAGGATTTCCTGTTCGAGAAGCTCGGCGAGGGCGACCCGGCCACCCTGGAGACCTTCAAAAAGTGGACGACGGTCCGAGATCGCACACACTTCCTACAGTCTTGCGCGGTCTAGCCCGCGCGGACGAGACGGTTCGCCTGGTTCGAGGTATGCTGCCTCGGGCCGGCAGGTAGCTGGGGTTGGAGGACGACGATGGCCGAGGAAGAGCGGGACGACGACCTGCCGACCTTCAAGCGTGACGCAGAGGGCATGCTGTCGAGGACCGAGCGTCGCATCTCGAAGGACGCGCTCGACGCGTCTGCCCGCGCCGGCACTGGTCCGGGGAGCGATGCGAAGTTCTTCGGGCAGCACTGCTCGCACGGCAGCCACGGCTCGCACGGCAGCCACGGCTCGCACGGCAGCCACGGCTCGCACGGCAGCCACGGCTCGCACGGTAGCCACGGCTCGCACGGCAGCCACGGCTCGCACGGCAGCCACGGCTCGCACGGCAGCCACGGCAGCTGGTAACGAACCGGCCTAGTCGGCCTCGGCCAGCACCTTGCGCACGATATCGTCCTTCGAGACGAAGACCGGGTGCAGCTCGCCGAGGTCGTAGTGCTCGCCGAGCTCGAAGAGCCCGCCGCACACGTCGTTGAGCGAGCAGTGCTTGCAGCTCTCCGCCTTGGGGTGGCGGAAGTCGGTCTGTCGCACGGTGCCCTTCTCGTCGAGGAAGTGCACGATGCGCTCCTCGCCCTTGACGATTTTGCGCGTCTCGGTGGAGCAGTGCGCGAACTCGGTCATGTAGCAGAGCGGCACGCGCTCCACGCGGAAGGTGCGGCCCGTCTTGCTCAGGTAGCGCATTGCGCGCGCCAACGAGAGCTCGAAGTCCGCGAGGCGATGCGCGGTGTCGCGGTTGGTCTCGGCGCGGCCCATCGACGGATCGAGGTTGTTCCACACGAAGTGGCGGAGGAACGGGAACCGCGTCGTGAACACCTTCACGTTCTCGTCGAGGTGGTCCGCGTTGAACTTGTTGATCACCGTGTTGATATTCACCGTGACGCCCGCGGCGCCGAGCTTCTCGAGCGCGAGCATGGCGAGGGTGTGGCTGCCCTTCACGCCGGTGAGGAAGTCCTCGAGCTCCTCGCGGCAGGAGTGGATGCTCACGTGGAAGTGGCGAAGCCCCGCGTCGGCGTATTGCTGCGCGAGCTCGGGGTCGGTGCCCAGCCGCGAGCCGTTGGTGATCATCCGCACGTGAAGCCCGTTGGCGACGGCGTAGCGCGTGATCTCGGGGATGAGATCCGACAGCGACGGCTCGCCCCCCGTGAGGATGACGCCGAAGTAGCCGCGGGCCGCGAAGTCGTCGATCTCGCGCTTCGCGGTGTCGAGGTCGAGCATGTAGCCCGACGACGGGTTCGAGCAGAACCGGCAGTACTGATTGCAGTGACGGACGATCTGCATGTACCCGATGTTCGCCATCAGTCCCTCGGCTCGTCGTTGTAGAGGTCCTTGAACAGCTCGCGCAGGGCGGCGCCGGTCTTCTTCTCGACGGCCCGCGGCACCTCGGCGTGCGCCGGCCGGACCTTCCCCGCCATCGGCAGCGCGACGCGCGCGCGCGCGGGCGACTCCGCGATCGGCGACGAGCGTGGCGGCGCGACCTCGCCCGAGCCGACGAACATCCGCACGAGCCGCGCATCGGGGCTCGCCGCGATCGGCTCACGCGGCGAGAGCTCGTCGCCCGCGAACCGCGCGAGGTATTCGGGCTCGACGCCCGGGCACGCGGCGCGCGCGGGGCACGCGTTGCAGGCCTCGCCGTGGGCGCGCGAGTCGTCGGCGATCGCAACGCGCGCGAAGGGCCCGAGCACGCACAGCGGAGCGCCACGCACGAACGTGGGCAGCCGCAACGACTCCGCGGTCTGGACCGCGTGCAGGGCGAACGGCATCGCGACGCCGAGGCGCGGCACGACCCGATCGAAGAGCTCGGCGGCGCGGCCGCGCGTGCGCGGGACCGCGATGCACCACGCGTTCGCGCCGCGCGCAGCGAGCCAGCGGGCGACCTCGGTCAGCCCGCGCGCGTTCGAGCGGGTGAGCACCGTGGTGACGACGACCGGCAGGCGTGCCGCGCGGGCGGCCGCGAGGGCGAGGGCCACGGAGACGAAGCTGCCCGGCACGCCGGTGTGATAATCGTGGGCCGCGGCGCTGCCGCCGTGGATGGACAGGTGGACGTCGGTCAGCCCTGCGCGCTGCAGGAGCTCAACGGCGGAGGGTGCGAGGCGCCGTCCGTTCGTCTGGAGCCCAATGGCGCGAAAGCCGAGCGCGCGCGCGTGCTCGATGACCGCGGGAAGCTCGGGGTGCAGCGTGGGCTCGCCGCCCACCAACGTGACCTCGTCGTGGCCCACGCGCGCTGCCTCGAGCGCGCGCTGCACGACGTCCATCGGCGCGGGCTCGCGGTCGCCCTCCACGCCCGACTGGCCGCAGAAGACGCACTCGTTGTCACACGCGAGCCCGAGACGAACGGTCGCGCGTTGGACTGCGCTCACGTGGCCTCAGGACGTCTCGAGCACTGCGTCGAGCGCTCGGCGCTCGCCGCGCGTCAGCAGCGCGGAGGGCGGCTTGCGACCCTCGCGATCGCGGCGGAGGAGCTCCTCTGCGAGCGCCATTGCGCCGAGACCCTGCTCTTCGTCGGTCGCCGTGTTGCCGTCGCCGCCGTTGCGCAGGTACACCGAGACGGCTCCCGCTACCCCGATGCCAGCCGTGCCGTCCGACGGATCGACGCGCAGGACGTCGACGCGGAAGTGCTGACCCGCTGCGGTGGCGAGGACCACGGGGATTCCACCGCGCTCGAGCGCGCCGACGGCGTGCACGCGATAGGAGCCGAGGTGCTTTCCGACCAGATCCGCGAGGAACGGCGCCGGCGGCGCGACGGCCGGTTCGACAGCGGCTGCGCGCGCAGCGACCGGCAACTCGGCCGGCTGTCGCGAAACCACGGTGGCGAGGGCAAGGCCGGACGCGCCAGCGCCGACCACTTTGAGGACTTCACGTCGGGACGCGTCGCTGGACATCGGGCCTCCGCGGACGGGCACTGACGGGTACTGTAATGGACTTCGGAGGCACAAGCCATCTCCCTGCCCTTGCGCACATTGCTGGACGAGCGCGCCGAACCTGCTACCGATCTTTCGAGTCCCTCGACCTCCACGGCCGCGCGTCTGGTACCCTAACGCGTGGTCCGCTCGGTTCGGACTTGTGATCTCGTCGCGCGCGGGAGGCCTCTGATGGCGGGTCGTTCGTATCGGTTCTCCGGCGTTCTCGCGATCCTCGCGGTGACGGGGGTTGGCTGCGCCGAGGGCGCGTCCGAAAACGCAAACGTTCCGCCGCTCGACGGCATCGACACGGGTGCCGTCGTCGTCGACGAGACGGGCGCCGACACCGGCGGCGGCTCGGACACGTCCGTCGACAGCACGGTGACCGACACCGGCATGGCGGGCGATTCGAGCGGCGGCGATGGCGGCGGCTGCGATCCCGCCAAGGGCCTCACCATCTCCTGCGGCGTCGGCGAGTGCACGGTCACCATGCCCGCGTGCAGCGACGCGGGCGTGCCCAACACCTGCAAGCCGAAGGATCCGGGCGTCGAGGTCTGCAACGGCAAGGACGACGACTGCGACGGCACGATCGACGAAGACCTCGGCGAGACCGAGTGCGGCAAGGGCGAGTGCACCGTCAAGCAGAAGAACTGCGTCGACGGCTCACCGAAGACGTGTACGCCCAAGGCCCCCGGGGTCGAGGTCTGCGACGGCAAGGACAACGACTGCGACGGCAACATCGACAACGGCTTCCCCACCGACACCTGCGGCGTCGGCGAGTGCAAGGTCACCGTGAGCGCGTGCTCGGGCGGCATGCCGGGCGTCTGCACGCCGAAGATGCCCACCACCGAGATCTGCAACGGCAAGGACGACGACTGCGACGGCACGGTCGACGACGGCATCGCCGACGTCACCTGCGGCAGCGGCGTCTGCGCCAACACGGCGCCGGGCTGCGTCAGCGGCGCGCCGGGCGTCTGCATCCCGAAGGACCTCGGCATCGAGGCGTGCGGCGTCGGCGAGTGCATCAACTTCGTGTCCAAGTGCATCGGCGGCGTCCCGCAGACCTGCGCTCCGAAGCCGGCCGGCGTCGAGAGCTGCAACGGCCGCGACGACGACTGCGACGGCACGCCCGACAACGGCGCGCCCGCCGCGATGTGCCCCCCCGGCACCAACGTGAGCACCACCGAGTGCGCCGGCGGCCTCTGCAAGATCAAGAACTGCGCGGTCGGCTACGCCGACACCGACGGCGACCCGTCCAACGGCTGCGAGTGCGCCGCGTCCGCGGTCGCCAACGCCTGCCCCGGCAAGGACCTCTTCACCTTCGCGGTCGGCGTCTCGCGCAACGAGGAGAACAACCTGCCCTCGCTCACCGGCGAGCACTGGTACAAGATCACCTTCGTCGACGCGCGCAGCAACGTCACCGCGCACCCGCGCATCAAGCTCGAGATGGTCGACGGCACCACGCCGCCGCTCGAGTTCCAGGTGATGCAGAACGTGTGCGGCTCCGGCGCGGCGCCGAGCTGCGGCGCGGGCGGCACGGCGATCGGCCGTCAGGACTGGGACCGCTACTACGACGGCCTCGTCCTCACCAAGGGCAAGTACGGCGACGCGAACTGGACGCCCATCCTCCTCGGCAGCACCCAGAACGCGGTCGTCTACGTGAAGGTCACCTACAAGGCCGGCACCGCGGCCGCGACCTGCACGAAGTACCGCCTGGTCATCGGCAACTGATTCAGGTCGGGCGCGCGAGCATCCGCACCGCGCCCGTCAGGATCTCGAGCCGCGCGTCGTCTTCTTCGGGGCTCTCGAGCACGAACCGGTGCACGACCTCGCCGTCGAACACGGCGATGATCGTCCCGACCAGCACGTCGAACGTGGGGCCGAGGCGCGCGGCGGCGTCGGGGAGCAGCTTGCGGGCGAGCGTGGCGATGTCGTCGTGGTAGCGGCGACCGACCGGCCTCAGACCGTTGCGCAGGTGCTCGTGCGTGCGCGCGGCCATCGAGAGCTCGTACCAGGCCTGGTTGAGGCGCGAGCGGCAGGTGTCGCGCACGAGGCGCATCGCGTGGACCAGATCGTCGTCGCCGCGCGGTATATCCTCGAAGCGCTCGCGGTATCGCTCGAGCAGCTGCGCGCCGATGTCCTCACCGACCGCGACCATCAGCGCCTCGCGGGTGGGGAAGTGGCGGAACAGCGCGCCCTGCGACACCTCGGCGCGCGCGCAGATGCGCTGCACGCTCGCCTCGGCGTAGCCCACGTCGATGAGCGTCTCGGTCGCGGCGTCGAGGAGCTTGCGGATCGTGCCCTCGCGTCGCTCCGCCTGCGTACGTCGTTGGATCATCATGCGGCTTGTTCGGCGAGCGCGGGCCGCTCGCTGGGCTTGCCCTCGGCGGGCAGGAAGCGACCGTGGCCGACGTCGCGCAGCTGGCCGTCGAACGCGAGGTGGCCGTTGATGAACACGGCCGACACGGCGCCGTCGCTGCGATTGACCATTCGCTGGAGATCGCCGAAGCCCTCCATCACCGCCTCGTGATACTCGTCGAGCCGCGCGTCGAGCGCGCTCGGGTCGATCACCACCAGGTCGGCGCGATCGCCGACGCGGAGGTGCCCGGCGTCGACACCGAGCCAGTCGGCGATTTCGCCGGTGAGGCGGTGGACGGCGCGCTCGAGCGTCATCGCGCCCGTGTCGCGGACATAGCGCAGCATGCGGAGCGGGAAGCTGTAGAACGCCATGTTGCGGATGTGGGCGCCGGAGTCGGCGAAGCCGATGAGCGCCGACGGCTCGTTCATGAGCGTGGCGATCTCGGCCGGGCGATCGTTGGCGATGGTGGTGCGCCAGCGGAGCTTCTTGCCGTGCTCGACGACCAGATCGAGGAACGCGTCGACCGCGTGGATCCCGCGGGCCTCGGCCACGTCGCCGAACGACTTGCCGACCACGCTCGCGTCCGGGCAGGCGACGATGAACGCGTCGTGGAAGTCGCGCTGCCACACGCGCGCCGTCCACTTCGCGTCGTAGTCCTTGCGGAACTTGCGACGGTAGGACTCCTCGCCCATGAGCTTGTTGCGCGCGACCTCGTCGGCGAGGTGGAGCGCGGCCTGGCCGGCGCCGAACTCCTCGAACACGACGAGATCGATCCCGTCGGCGTAGACCTCGAACGGCACCGGCAGGGTCTGCCAGCGCATGTCGCCGCCGAGCACTCGATTGACGAAGCGGGTGACGCGGCCGAGCACGTGGTGGAGGCCGCGCGACGACTTGGCGTCGGCGAGCGTGATCAGCGTGGTCTTGAGCGTGCGGCGGAAGAACCAGCCCGCGCTCTCGATCATGAACAGGAGCGCGTTGACCTTGGTGACGAGGCTCGGCGCCGACTGGAGGATGCGGCCGCGCCGACGGAGCACGCCGTGCAGGCGGCGATACTCCTTCCACGTCGCGTACGTGGAGGGCAGCTGCGCGGAGCGGAAGCGCTCGCCGTCGAGCTTGTCCCACGGGTTGGTCATCGAGGACATGCCGAGGAACCCGTGATCGAGCGCGTCCTCGAGGAGGCGCTCCATCTCCTTCATCTCGTCCTCGGTCGGGCGCGCGCGGGGATCGACCGCGCGCGCGAGCCCCATCACCCGTGTGCGCAGATCGGAGTGGCCGAGGAACGACACGACGTTGGGACCGAGCGGGTGGCGCTCGAGGAACTCGACGTACCCGCCGGCGCTCGTCCACGTCTTCTTCTTGCGCAGGAGCGGGAGCACGTACTCGCGCGGCACCGACTCGACGCGGGTGAAGAGATCGGAGCAGTCCTCCGCGTCCGAGAGGACCGCGCTGATCGAGCAGCTGCCGATCGTCACCGTGGTGACGCCGTGCCGCACCGACTCCGAGAGCGAGGGCGACGCGATCACCTCGGCGTCGTAGTGCGTGTGCACGTCGACGAAACCGGGGACGACCCACTTGCCGTGCGCGTCGATCACCCGCGGGCAGCCGGCCTCGTCGAGCGCGCTCTCGCTCGCGACCACCACCTTGCCGTCGCGAATGCCGAGGTTGCGGAGCGCGCCGGGCGCGCCGGTGCCGTCGAAGTGCAGCCCGTTCTTGATGATCGCGTCGTACGACATGACAGGAGTCATAACATAGATAGCAACCACTCGCAATCTTCACGAAATGGCGCGCGATTTGAAGGCTTTCGAGCCATGTTCCGCGTCGTCGCCCTGCTCGCAGTTGTGTGGCAATCGCCGGTCGAGGTCGCCTCGGGGCCGGCCCACCGCGGCGCCTGGGCGATGAACGAGTCCGACTACCGCTGGGTCGACGATCCGACCGTCGCGCTCGACGCGAACGGCGAGGCCGCGGTGGCGTGGGTCGACCAGGCGACCAAGGACGTCTTCTTCCAGCGGTACAACGAGAAGAATCAGCCGCTCCTCGCGAAGCCCGTCAACGTCTCGCAGAGCCCGAAGACCTTCACCTGGCTGCCGCGCGTGGCGGTCGCGGGGCAGGAGGTCTCGCTGCTCTGGCAGGAGATCGTCTTCTCGGGCGGGACACACGGCGGCGAGATCTACTTCGCCCGTTCGAGCGACGGCGGCCGCACCTTCGGCGCGCCGGTGAACCTCTCGAACAGCAGGGCCGGCGACGGCAAGGGGCGGTTGAGCGAGCAGCTCTGGGACAACGGCAGCCTCGATCTCGTGCACTCGGGCAGCGCGGTCTACGCGGCGTGGACCGAGTACGAGGGCACGCTGTGGCTCCGGCGTTCGAGCGATCACGGCAAGACGTTCGGCGCGGCGGTCGCGGTGTCTTCGTCGGCGCGCGCACCTTCGCTCGCGGTCTTCGGCGACCTGGTGAATCTCGCGTGGTCGGTCGAGGGCGAGTCGATCCAGCTCGCGACCTCGCGCGACGGCGGACGCACCTTCGACGCGCCCCGCACGCTCGCCCACGGCGACGCGCCCAAGCTCGCCGTCGACAGCAAGGGCACGCTCCACCTCGCGTACGCCACGCGAACGGCGGTCTTCTACCAGCGCGCGAGCGGCAAGACCTTCGAGCCGGCGCGACGCCTCGACCAGGCCAAGGTTGCCGCGCGCTTCCCGGCGCTGCGGGTCGACGGGAGCGATCGCGTCTACGTCCTGTGGGAGGAGTACTTGGCGCTCGACGAGCACCCGCGCGGGCTCGGGTTCGCCGCGTCGCTCGACGCAGGCGCGCACTTCGGCCCGCCCTCGCTCCTCCCGCACATCGCGAGCGCGAAGCTCGGCTACAACGGCAGTCAGCAGGGCCTCCTCGCCAACAAGCTCGCGGTCAACTCCGCTGGGGCGATCGCGATCGTGAACAGCACCTTTCGGCCGGGCGACAGCAGCAACGTGTGGCTGCTCCGCGGCCGGCTGTGATTCCGCCCAGTTGGGTGCCGCGGAAAAAGTAGCGCGCGGATGTCGATCCGCGGACCGCTCGCTCGACGCGTGAACAAGGAGACGATGCGATGCAGCCAATCAGACGCTTCACGATGAACTGGTAGCCGCCGCGCACGCTATCCTCGGCGGCCGTGACAGACGTCCGCGGAGCGATCGACGCGGTGTGGAGGATCGAGTCGGCGAGGGTGATCGCCGGCCTCGCGCGCGTCGTGCGCGACGTCGGACTCGCCGAGGAGCTCGCGCAGGACGCGCTCGTCGCGGCGCTCGAGCAATGGCCGGTGTCGGGCATCCCGGACAAGCCGGGCGCCTGGCTCATGGCGGCGGCGCGTCATCGCGCGATCGATTTGTTTCGGAGGCGCAAGCTCCTCGACCGCAAGCACGAGCAGCTCGCGCACGAGCTCGACGAGGCAACCGAGCCGGATATCGAGGCTGCGATGGACGACCACATCGGCGACGATCTGCTTCGCCTGGTGTTCACCTCGTGTCACCCGGTCCTGTCGACCGAGGCGCGCGTCGCGCTCACCCTCCGCCTGCTCGGCGGCCTCACCACCGAGGAGATCGCGCGCGCGTTCCTCGTCCCCGAGCCCACGGTGGCGCAGCGGATCGTCCGCGCGAAGCGCACGCTCACCGACGCGAAGGTGCCGTTCGAGGTGCCGCGCGGCGAGGAGCTGGTGTCGCGCCTCGCGTCCGTGCTCGGCGTCATCTACCTGATCTTCAACGAGGGATACTCGGCGACCGCCGGCGACGACTGGACGCGCCCGGGGCTGTGCGAAGACGCGCTCCGACTCGGTCGCATCCTCGTGGGGCTCGCGCCGAGCGAGCCCGAGGTGCACGGGCTCGTCGCGCTGATGGAGCTCCAGGCCTCGCGGCTGCGCGCGCGCACCGGGCCGACCGGCGAGCCGGTGCTCCTCAACGAGCAGAACCGCGGTCTGTGGGATCAGCTCCTCATCCGCCGCGGCCTCGCCGCGCTCGTTCGCGCCGAGGAGCTCTCGCCCACGCGCGGCCCCTACGCGCTGCAGGCGGCGATCGCCGCGTGTCACGCCCGCGCGCGAACGCCCGAGGAGACGGACTGGCGGCGCATCGCCGAGCTCTACGCCGAGCTGTCGCAGCTCACCGGCTCGCCCGTGGTCGAGCTCAATCGAGCGGTCGCGGTCGCGATGGCCGAGGGGCCCGAGGCCGGGCTCCGCGTCGTCGAGCCGTTGCGCGAGGAGCCCGCGCTCAAGAGCTACCACCTGCTCCCCGGCGTGCGCGCCGACTTCCTCATGAAGCTCGGCCGGTACCAGGAGGCGCGCGCCGAGCTCGATCGCGCGGCGGCGCTCACCCGCAACGCGCGCGAGCGCGACATCCTCCTCGAGCGCGCGGCCGAGTGCGCACGCAAGCTGCAGCAGTCGTAGACCCTCAACCCGGAAGGCCACCGCCCATGATGTACGCGATCCTCTGCTACGACTCCGAAGCCACGGTGGGCGCGTGGACGAAGGAAGAGGACGACGCCGCGATCGCCAAGCTCGACGTCGTGCAAGAGAAGCTCGCGAGCGAGGGCAAGCTCGGCCCGGTCGCGCGCCTCGCGCCGACCAAGAAGGCGATCACCCTCAAAAAGGGGCGCGAGATGCTCCTCGTCGACGGGCCGTTCGCCGAGACCAAGGAGCAGCTGCTCGGCTTCTTCCTCGTGGACTGCGCGTCGATGGACGAAGCCGTCGAGGCGGCCCAGCAGCTCGGCCTCGCGAGCAGCTCCAACGGCTCCTTCGAGATCCGGCCGCTCACGCTCTTCCGTCCCGCGCCCGCAGAAACGCGCGTCTCACTCCGCCCTTCGTGATCGCGGCCGCGGTCGGGCGCGACCTCTCCGGACCGGCGCGGCTCCGGATCGACAAGCCTCGTGCTCCACCGCCGCTCATTTCCCCTCGGCCCCCTCGATCTTACGCGTCTCAACACCTCCGCGACGCCTCGCCTCCCGCTCGCAAAGCCTCGCTACGGCGTCCGGAGAGCTCGCACCCGCCCTCGTCCGCTATGCAGCGAGAGTTCTCCGTTCCTTTGTGCGCTCGGTCCGCATAGGCGCGCGCGTAAGCGAGCGCCTGAACGCGCCAAAGAAACGTCGTCGCGCGCGGCGTCGGACGTCCGGCGTCGGGTGTCGGGTGCAGACAACGCCGGAGCCGGCGGCCGAAGCGGGCGGGGTTCGCTTCACGTTCTGCTCGCGCTCCCCGATGGTCGACCTCTCCGTGCAGCTGTGCGCGAAGACGGAGGTTCTCCTAGAGCCTCCTATTGCGGGTTGGGGGGGGTTGGGCGGGGTTGGGCGCAATGCCGTTCGGATAAGAGGACCGGGCGCCAGGGAGAAGAGCCTCACGCCAAGGCCGCCCGAGATTTCCAGGGCGTCAGCCCATGGGGTGCGCATCGACGGGTCCGCTGCAGTTTGCGGCAACGATGTCTCGGCGAGCATCGGCAGACGGCTTCGCTCGCGAACGTTCTTGGCGTGAGGCTCTTCTCCCTGGCGCCCGGTTGTCGTCGCGCGGCGTTAACCGAACAGCATTGCCTTTGGTAAGCGGCTACTTCGCCGTCGCGCCGTGCATGGCGCAGCGGGCGGCGTGCTCGAGGGCCGCGGTCGCGGTGGTGAAGTCGTTGGAGCTCGCGACACAGCGCGAGGCCCACGCCATCTCGTCTCCTCGATGAACTCCGAGCTTCACCATCACCTCGACGTTCTGGTTCGGCACCCACGCGCCAACCTTGCCGCCGATGACGATGCGCACGGTGGCGACCGAGTCGGTGCCGGACTTCTCGATCACCTGATGGCGCTCGTCGACCGAGAGATCCTCGAAGTTGGCGCCGTCGAGCACCACGTAGGTGACGTCGGTCTTGGACTCGGTCGTGGTGGCGTTGGCCGTGGTCTGGTCGAAGATCACGAGCGGCCGCACGATCTCGGTCTCGCTCGCGGTCGTGGTCTTGGTCTCGGTGGTCGTGTGCTCCTCGTGGCGTTTGCGCGCGGCGAGGCGGAGGGTGGTGCTGTCGACGACGCCGTAGCCCGCGAACTCGAGGCCGCTCATCACGATGGTGGCGACGGCGGTCTGGTACTGCGGCGGACACACCCCCTCGACCGAGCCGCAGGTGGCCTGCAGCACGAGCACCCGCTTCGGCTTCACCGACGCGGCGGGGCCGTAGTTCACCTGCGGCTGCAGGGCGGGGAGCCGGGTGGGGGTACACGCGGCAGCCAACGACAGGACGACGAGCGCAAGGACCTTCATCGCAACTCCTAGAAGAACACGCCGATGTGACCGGTGATGCCGGTCGAGCGATACGGATCGGCGAACTGCAGCCACTGGGTGTCCGCCTCGACGGTGAGCACCCAGTACGTCTCGAGGTCGGGGCGAGAGATCGCCCACTGCAGGCCCAGAAGCCCGCGGCCGCCGAGCAGGGCCGTCTCCGACGCGCGGCGCGCATAGGGGACGACGCCCGCTGCGCCGTACACGCCGATACGCTCGAGGAGCGAATAGTGAACGACCGCCATCGCGGGGACGGACGCGGCCCCGCGGACGTCGACCACGAGCCCGGAGCGAACGCCCCACGCGAAGCGCCCGCGTCCGCGAAGGATCTCGAGCGAGGGCTCGATGCGAAAGCGAGGGATCGTCCTCCCCTCGTGAGTGACGAACGACGCGCCCATCGCCGCGTAGGGAAAGATGACCCCGCCGAACGAGCGCTCGGGGACGTGGCGCACGATCTCCTTGTGCTCCATGCACCGCCCGGACTCGTCCTCGCGACAGGCGCGGAGCGCGACCTCATCGCGCGCGCGCCACTGGCCGACGTAGGCGCTGCCGAACCCCAGGCTCGTGCAGCCCGCCGAGGCGAGGGCGAGGAGCAGCACGCAGCGGCTCACGGGCCCCTCCCCATCGCGCACCGCGCAGCAGCCTGGATGCCGTCGACGTCCATCTCGATGCCGCCGATCTCGACCTCGCAGCGATGCGCCCAGATCAGCGCTCCGTCGTCCGCGGCACGCAGGCGCACCTGCACCACGACGCGCCGTCGGGCGCCGAGGCCGGTGCTGTGACCGATGAAGACGCGCGTGTTGAGCACGGCGTCGGCCCCGAGCTCGCGGAGGATGTCCGCCTGCTCCATCGGGGTCGCGTCCTCGAAGAGCCACTTGTGCAGCTCGACCGAGCTCGTCTCGTAGAGGCCGCGCCGGGTGATGATCTCCTTGCGCGTCGCGGTGACGGCGTTGATCTTCTCGGCGTCGATCACCTGCAGACCGAGGAAGTCGAGCTGCGCGCGCACCACCTGATCGGTCGCCTGGAGGTACGACGGCCGGCAGGCATCCGGCATCGTGCTCGCCTGGTTGCTCGGCCCGCGCCACACGACGAGCGAGCCGCAGGTGGCCGGGAGCGCCACCACCCGGCGCGCGACGCGCTCGGCCGCGGGGCCCTTGCGCGCGGTGTAGACCGGCGGGGCGAGCTCGGCGGACGTGCACCCGACGAGCGCGACGAAGAGGGCGAGCGCGCGCGTCACCATAGCTCCTTGGCCTCGAGCGCACAGCGCGTGGCCTCGTCGATCGCCGCGCCGAATCGATCGCCCTCGCCGCCGACGGTGGTGCACGACGCCCGCCACGCGAGCGCGTCGTCCTCGACGCGGTGGACGGCGATCGAGACCGTGATGTCGCGGTCGCGGTGCGCCGCCGATTTCAGCGCCCCGATCGACAGCGTCGTGCGCACGACGCCCTGGATGCCGAGCGCGCCGAGGAGCGCCTGCTGCTCGTGGAGCGGTAGCTCGGTGAACTTCACCTTCGCCGCGCCCTCGACGTTCTCGGCGCGCCGCAGCGTCTCGGCGTTGAGCAGCTCCGTATCGACGACGTTGTGGCCGGCGAGCTCGAGGCCCATGCGCGTGAGGCTCGCGAGCGCGCGCTCGAACTGGGGAGTGCACCGGTGGCTCGCCGCGTCGCTGCACTGCGGGGGGAGCGCGGCGACCGGATCGATGCCGTGGCGGTGGGCCGGACCGTGGTGAACGCGCGCGAACGGTCGCTCGAACGAGTAGCGACAACCCGTGAGGAGCGCGGCCGAGAGCAAGACCTTCCACATCGACGCGCGGGGCACAGCAATGAGCATACCCACACGCGGTGGATCCTCCCTGCCCAGCGTGCCCGTGCCCGTGCCCGTGCCCGTGCCCGTGCTCAGCGAAACGGCCCGGGCAATTTGCCGCAGCGCTCGGCGCCGCGCGGTCACGCGTAGAGGGCTTCGCGGTACGCTGCGCGCGTGCTCGAGGTCTCCAACGCCGATCGCGTCGTGTTCCCCGAGATCGCGCGCACCAAGGGCGACGTGGTCGCGTACTACGAGCGCATCGCCGACCGCGCGCTCCCTCACCTGCTCGACCGCCCGCTCTCGATGCGCCGCTACCCCAAGGGCCTGAGCGGACCGGGCTTCTTCCAGAAGAACGTCCCCGCGCACTACCCCGCGTCGATCGGTCGGTACGCAGTTCCGCGCAGCCGCGAGGCGTCGAAGAAGCATCGCGATCCCGGGGCGCGCGAGCAGGACGTCACCGTGTTCCCCGTGCTTCGCGAGCGCGCGCACCTGCCGTACGTCGCCAATCAGGGCGCCATCGAGCTGCACATCCCGACCGCGCGGGTGAGCCACGGCTTCCGGCCCGACCGGCTGGTGATCGATCTCGATCCTCCGCCGAACGCGACGGACCTCGTGCGGCGCGCGGCCGTCGTCGTGCGCGACGCGCTCGGCGAGCTCGGCCTCCCGACGATCCCGATCGCGACCGGCTCGAAGGGCTACCACGTCGTGGCCGCGATCGAGCCGTCGATCGCGGGCGACGTCGTCGCGGTCACCACGCACAAGCTCGCGACGCTCCTCTCGTCGCGCCACCCCGAGCTCCTGACCACCACGTTCCGCGTGGCCCAGCGCGGCGAGCGGGTGTTCGTCGATTGGCTGCGCAACAACCCCGGCGCCACGGTCGTCGCGCCCTATTCGTTGCGCGCGAAGCCGCGGGCGACGGTGGCGACGCCGCTCGCGTGGGAGGAGCTCGACGACGCGAGCCCCGACGCGTTCACGATCGACGACATCGACCGGCTGCTCGAGCGCCCCGACACCCTCGCCGCGCTCGTGCCGATCGACCCCGCGCCCTTCGTCGAAGCGGTCGACGCCGCGTTCGAACGCGCCGGGTTGGTCGTGGAGACCTTCGATCGCTTCCGCAGCTGAGCGGAGTGCACGCCACGAATTCTTTGCGCCGATCCGAGACCACGGCTGAACGAGCCGGCCCGGAGAGGGCACGGATCGTTGCTTGCAGAGATGCGGCCCCAGTTGCGTTCGTGCCGGTGCCGACTCAAGCTCGGCCCGGCTGCTTTCTACCGGTTGAGCTGCGCGTCATCGAACGTCGGTGCGCGTCTAAGAGGGAACATGCATCGCGCACTCATTTTCACCGCGTTTTCCTTGCTTTCGCTCGCGGCGCCCGCGTGCCGCCGTCACCGCGCGGCAGAGCCGCCGCCCCCGCAGCCCATGCCCCCGCCGCCGCCCCCGCCCCCGTGCGACGTGGTCGGAAGCTGGAAGGCGACGCAGGCGTTCACGCCGCAAGAGATCGACATCGCCGCCACCCCCAAGGCCGGCGTGTTCGATGTGCGCGTGCGCAACGGCGCAGGCATCGGCGTCGCCACGGTGCAGACGGCCGGCGGAGTCCCGGTCGACACCTCGGTCACCAACCCGATCTACCGCTGCAACGTCGGCACCGACTGCAACACGATGACCTGCGCGTTCACCGGCGGCGCCGCCCCGATGACGTTCACCCGGATTCGCTGAGCAGGGTCTCGAGCTCCTCGACCGCGGGCACGAGCGGCTCGTCGTCGAGGAGCGCCCGCGCGAGCCGCTGCTTGTTCGCGTGGAGCGCGAGGATCTGCTCCTCGATCGTGTTCTTGGTGACGAGCCGATACACGGTGACGCGCTCGGTCTGACCGATGCGGTGCGCGCGGTCGGTGGCCTGCGCCTGCACCGCCGGGTTCCACCACGGGTCGAGGTGCACCACGTAGTCGGCCGCGGTGAGGTTGAGCCCGAAGCCGCCGGCCTTGAGGCTGATGAGGAAGAGCGACGCGTCGCCCTGTTGAAACGCGTCGACCCGCGCCTGCCGCTGCGCCGCCGGGGTCCCGCCGTCGAGGTACTCGTAGCGGATCGCGCGCTCCTCGAGCTGCTCGCGGACCAGCCCGAGGAAGTCGACGTACTGACTGAACACCAGCGCGCGGTGGCCGTTGGCGCGCAGCTCGTCGACGAGCTCGAGCAGCGTGTCGATCTTCGCGGACTCGCCCGGCGCGTCGGGGAACACCAGGCGCGGGTGACAGCAGAAGCGACGCAGCCTGCCGATCTCGGCGAGGATCTCCAGCTTGTTGTGGCGCTTGCCGTGCGGGGTGAACAGCTTCTCGTGGATCTGCTTGCGGAGCACGCCGTAGCGGAGGGTGTCCTGCTCGGAGAGGTGCACCTCGTGATCGAGGACGGTGAGGGGCGGGAGCTCCTTGAGCACGTCCTCCTTGCGGCGGCGGAGCACGTACGGCTGCACCAACCGGCGTAGCGCGACCTCGGGCGGGCCGTCGCCGTCGCTGCTGCCCGTCTCCTTGGGCGTGACGAAGCGACGCTTGAACGCGGGCCAGTCGCCGAGCAGGCCGGGGTTGATGAACTCGAAGAGGCTCCACAGATCGCCGTAGTGGTTCTCGACCGGCGTGCCCGTCGACACGACGCGCACCCTCGCCGAGATGCGAAACGCGGCGCGCGCGCGGAGGGACTCGGCGTTCTTGATGAACTGCGCCTCGTCGAGGATGGCGGTGGCGAAGTCGATCGGGAGCTCGTTCTGCTGCAAGAGGGCGTAGCTGCAGATCAGCACGTGCCCCTTGGCGAGCGCATCGAGCGAGCGCGCGCGGTCGTATTCGACGACCTTCAGCGACGGCGCGAACCGCGCCAGCTCGCGCGCCCAGTTGCCGCACACCGAGGTCGGCGCCACGACGAGCGCGGGGCCCTCCTCGGCGCGCGCGAGGAGCAGCGCGGTCAGCTGCAGCGTCTTGCCGAGGCCCATGTCGTCGGCGAGGCACGCGCCGACCCCCAGCTCGGCGAGCCGCGCCAGCCACTGAAAGCCGACGACCTGATACGGCCGCAGCTCGGCGTTCAACGCGGCGGGGATCGGATAGTGCTTCGCCGCGAGGGCGTCGGCGCGCTCGAGGAACGCGGCCGCGTCGGGATCTGCGAGCTCCGACAGCTCACGGAGCGCGGACAGCGCGGCCGGGCGGAGGCGCGTGCCCGTGCTCCGGAGCGCGGCCAGCACCGCGCGCACGCGCTCCTCGATCTCGAGGTAATCGCCGTTGGGCAGGCGAACGAAGCGGCCGTTGCCAACGGTGGGCGCGCGCACCAGCTGCTCGAGGGCGATCTCGCCGAGATCCTTCAGACGCACGCCGCCCGTCGCGAGGTACCAGCCCTTGTCGCTGCGGAGCCGCGCGTGAAGCGACTTGCTCGAGACGGAGCCGGCGAGGCGGAGCGGCGTCTCCGGCCACTCGACGGTGTGCGCGGACGTCGCGACGCGGAGCTCGGAGAGGAGCGCGAGCACCCCGGCCTCGTCGAGGAAGAACGCGTCGTCGCGATCTCTCGTGTCCCCGTTCAGCGACGGGCACTCGGCGATCAGCGCGTCGGCGCGCGCGCGCTCGCCGGCGAGGTCGCGCACGCAGCGGAGGCGCTCGCCGTCGCGCTCGAGGACGATGCCCGCGCGGCCGAGCCCCGCGACGAAGAACCGCCCCTCGCTCGCGAACGGACGGACGCCGACCTGCACCATCCACGCGCCGGCCCGCGGCGCGATCCTCACGCACGGGGTGCCGTCGGGATCGACGGCGCGCACGGCGGCGAGCTCCGCGCTCCGCACCTCGACGCTCTCCGACAGCCGCCCGAGGATGCGATGAATCTCCGGCTCGTGCGCGCGCGGGATGCGCACGCCGTGCGGGAGCGCTTCGATCACCCGCTGCATGATCGCGTTGACCCGATACACGACGAGCCGCGTCTCGCTCTCGGGGATCACGTTGACGCCGAGCGTGGCGCCCGCCGGCTCGACCACCACCCGGATGTGGCCGTCCTCGTCCTCGGTCTCGATGCGGCAGCTCCCGCGGGCGACCTCGACCGGCTGGTTTCCCCGCGCGCCGTTGAACACGCGCGGGTGACCGATCAGCATCTCGTGCGCCTCGGGCGTGAGCTCGCGGCGCCCGTCGCGCGCCTCGCGGGTGCACTCGAGCACGCGCTGGTCCTCCCCGGGCAGCTCGTGGCGCAGCGCGTAGAGCTCGCCGATCGAGCAGCGCTGGCCCTGCGAGAACCCCTGCCCGTCGCGGTGCTCCTGCAGCGCGGGGCGCGCGAAGCTCCCGTCGGACATGTCGAGGTACCACGCGACGCGGCGGGTGAGCTCGCCCTGCTCGAACACCGCCTCCGACACGCGCGCGAGCGCCTCGAGCGTCTTGCGCCAGTCGGGCTTGGGCGAGATCAGATCCCACACCCGGAGCTCGCGCGGGCGACAACGGAGCATCTCCGCGTCGACGCCGGCCCTCGCGCAGTACGCGCCGTCGAGCGCGTCGGCGAGGAGCAGCCCCTGCTTGCCGAGCCACGAGTACCCCGCGGCGCCCCACGCGAGCGCCCGGCTCGCGAGGTGCTGCGCGAAGCTCGCCCGCACCCACGGCTGCTCGAGGTGCAGCTCCACGTTGAACGCGGTGAGCAAGAGCTCCCATACGCCGGCGCCGGGATCGAGCTGGTGCACGTCGATCCGCCGGTGCTCGCTGCCCGGCTGCGCGAGGTAGCGAAGGAGCGCCTTGAACGCGCGCGCCGCGCCCCGTTCGCCGTCGCTCGCGCCGGTGGCGAGCAGCCGCTTGGCGTTGGCGATCGAGGCCTCGTCGCCGCGCGCGACGAGCAGGAGCGCGAGCAGCGGCGCCACCGTGCCGTAGGCGTCGATCACGTCGCGCTTGCCGCGACCGATCGTGCGGTCGAGGAGCTTGTTGGCCGAGACCAGATCGCCGTCGAGGTAGCGCGCCGCCGCGCGATAGCCCTGACGGGTGCGCGCGAGCTCGTCGAGGAGCACGAGCTCGCCGCGGAGGAACGCGTGCTCGGCGAGCACCTGCTCGAGCTCGTCGTCGGCGATGGCGTCGCGGCGATCGCGGAGCCACGCGTACGGCCCGTCGCACGGGTGCGCGCCGTCGAGCGCTTCGCGGAGCACGCGCGTCGCGATCTCGTCGGCGCGGGTGCCCCACGTCCGCTCCAGCCACTCCGCGTTGAACGGCGCGCACACGCTGGCCCGGAGCCACTCGGCCGCGGTTGGATAGGGCGCGGCGCGCGGCAGCCGGCGGAGCGCCGCTTGCCGGAGGAACTCGGAGAGATCGCCGCACTGCAGCGCGACCGCCACATGGGCGACCGACCGCGTCTCGAGAATCGCGCGCGTCGCGTCCGCGATCTCGGTGAGGATCCCCTGCTCGGAGGCGGCGCGCAGGATCGGCTGCTCGTGCTCGGGGGGGACCGACAGCTCGGCGCCGGGGAGGAGCAAGCCCTCGCCGAACGACGGAGGCGCGCCGAGCCGCGTGAGCACGACGCGCGGCAGCGACCCCTCGGCCGCGATCGCGGCGAGCCAGCGCAGGTCCTCGGCCGTCCACTGCATCGCGCGCAGCATAATCGGTGCTACGACCCCGCGGTTGACCCCGCTCTCGCCGCGCGCGCTTCGGATCGCTCGCATCGCCGCGGTCGTCACCGTGCTGGCGATGATCCTGGCCGCCCAGCAGCTCGGCGTGTTCCGCCAGTTCGGCGAGCCCGCGCGCCTGCAGCGCACGATGGTCGAGCTCGGTCCGTGGGGTTACCTCGCGTTCGTCGGCGCCTACGCCCTGCTCCAGCCGTTCGGGGTGCCGGGCACCGTGTTCATCTTCGCGGCGCCGTTGATCTGGCCGTGGCCGATCGCCTTCGCGCTCTCGATGACCGGCACCATGGCGGCGAGCGTGGTCGGCTTCTCGTTCGCGCGCTTCGTCGCGCGCGATTGGGTCTCGCGGATCATCCCCGCCCGCTTCCGCAAATACGAGGAGCGCCTCGAGCACCGCGGGTTCACCACCGTGGTGCTCCTCCGCTTCATCTTCTGGATGCCGCCCCTGCTCCACGCGTTCTTCGGGGTGTCGCGGGTCCGCTTCTGGACGCACGTGAGCGGCTCGTTCGTCGGCTACCTCGTGCCGCTCCTGCTCGTGAGCTACTTCGGCGAGCGCACGGTCGACGCTCTGCGAAAGGTGCCCCCAACCGGGTGGATCGCGATCGGCGCCGTCGTCATCACGATCGGCGCCGTGTCGTTCTGGCGACGACGCCGCGCCGAGGCCCCATGATCCTCTCCCCCGCACTTCCCCGGCTAGAGCCGACGCAAACGGTTCGCGCACGGGCTGCGTTCGCCGTCGCTGATCCACCACAAATCTCGGGTGGTGCGGCCGTTGCACTGCTGTAGCGCACCATGTCTCGTCGCCTGGTTAAGTCCGGGTTCCTCCTCGCGTTGCTCGCCCTCGCGGTGGTGATCGGCGGGACGATCACGATCAGCCCTCGCGCGCGGTTCATGCTCGGCGGCGCGATGGTGAACGCCGGCTACGGCTTGCAGGACGGCATTCACGACTACGAGTTCCACCACCACGAGGGCCTCAAGCCCGAGGAGGTGTGGAAGGAGTTCCTCGCCCAGAACCACCTCGCCTCGCTGGTGCGCAAGCAGTTCCCGCGGAGCACGCCGCACCCGCTCGTCGCGATCGTGGTGTGCATGGACTCGCGCGTCGACACCATCGAGCTCGCGGGTGACACGCGCAAGTACTACTACGTGGTGCGCACCGCCGGCTCGGTGATGAGCGACCACGAGGAAGAGATGCTCGAGCTGGCCGTGGCCAACGGCGTGAAGGTCGTCGTGCTCACCACGCACTCCGACTGCGCGGCCGAGAAGATCGCGAAGGATCCGGAGAAGCGCAAGCTCTACCCCGCGCTCGCGGCCGCGATCGACGAGCGCGAGAAGCGGGTGCAGGAGCTCCTCGCGCGGCCGGTCATCGCGGCGAAGATCAAGAGCGGCGAGCTGCTCGTGAAGCGCATGCACATCGACACGCCGACCGAGGAGCTGCTGTCGACGCACTGACCGGCTAGGCTCTGGAGCGATGATCTTCCGACAGCTCTTCGATCAGGTGTCCAGCACGTACACCTATCTCCTCGCCGACGAAGAGACGCGCGAGGCGGTCCTCATCGACCCGGTGTTCGAGCAGCACGCGCGCGACGCAGCGCTCATCCGCGAGCTCGGGCTCAAGCTGCTCTGCACGCTCGACACGCACTGCCATGCGGACCACGTCACCGGCGCCTACCTGATGAAGGCGGAGCTCGGGAGCATGGAGGGGCTCTCGAAGGAGTACGGCGCCACCAACGTCGACCTGCCGCTCAGCCACGGGGACGTGGTGACGTTCGGCTCGCACGCGCTCGAGGTCCGCGCGACGCCAGGACACACCGCCGGTTGCCTCTCCTTCGTCACGGCAGACAAGAGCATGGTCTTCACCGGCGACGCGCTGCTCGTCCGCGGCGCAGGTCGCACCGACTTCCAGCAGGGCAACGCCGGGCTCCTCTTTCGCTCCATCCGCGAGCAGCTGTTCACCCTGCCCGAGGACTGCATCGTCTACCCGGGCCACGACTACGAGGGACGCACCTCGAGCACCATCGGCGAGGAGCGCGCGCACAACCCGCGGATCGGCGGCGGCGCGCGCGAAGAGGACTTCGTCGGGTACATGCGGAACCTCGCGCTCCCGCACCCCAAGCAGCTCGCCGTCGCGCTGCCGGCGAACATGCGCGGCGGACAACCCGAGGGCGAGGTCGCGCATGGACAGTCGTGGGGTCCGGTCGTCACCACGTACGCCGGCTTCCCCGAGATCGCGCCCGATTGGGTCGCGCAGCACCGCGACGCCGTCTACGTGCTCGACGTGCGCAGCGCCCCCGAGTTCGACGGCGAGCTCGGCCACCTCGCGGGCGCGCAGCTCATCCCGCTCGACGAGCTGCGCGCGCGCGTCGCCGAGGTGAAGACCGACAAACCGGTGGTGGTGGTCTGTCAGACCGGCAAGCGCTCGGCGATGGGCGCGCTGATCCTCAAGAAGGCCGGCGTCGCCGACACGGCGAACCTGGCGGGCGGAATGGTGCGTTGGCGGGAGCTCGGGCTGCCGAGCTGACCCAGCCCCAATCCATCTTAACGGAGCGGCGTTCCACGCAGCCGGCCGACGAGCGGCAGAAACCGGCCCGTGCGCGCCGCGTACTGCGCGTAGCGCGCGCCGTGCGTACGCAGCAGGTAGGGCTCCTCGACGAGCCGGACCTGCAGCTCGATCGCGACGACCATCGCGAGCAGCGCGGCCAGGGACCACGCGTTCGGGAGCATCACCACGAGCCCCACGAGCGCGACGGCCATCCACGTGAAGATCGGGTTGCGCACCCAGCGGAACGGACCGCGGTCGACGAGGGCCGTCTGCTCGCGGTCGTCGACGCCGATCCGCCACGACGTCCCCATCGCGCGCTGCGCGTGCAGGGTGCCGAGGAGGCCGACCACGAAGAGCACCACCCGCGCCGGCTCGAACGGCGCGGGCTCCGCGCGCACCGGCGCGATCGCGGCGAACACCAGCGCGAGCGCGAACGCGACGCCGCCCCACCACTCCGCCGAGAGCGGCTCCCCGGACAGCCCGCGAAACCCGGTGCTGCCCGTGCGGCGGTAGTGGAGCGCGCTGCGGACCCCGAACGCGAGGAGGAGGAAGAGGACTTCGAGTGCGATGGCGACGCGCGGCATGAAGAGAAGATGGGTCGCGCGCGCCCGCCGCTCCACTCGCTTTCGCGATCGCCGTTGCGCAGCAAATTCAGCGGCGCGCGTACAATACCGAGCGACCGCTCGCATTTATTGCGTGGGCTCGCGTCTTCCTTGACGGAGGTCTCTTGAGCCAGCGCGCACCTCGCAGTACGGAGCCTCTCCGCTCGTGCTCGCGCTCTCGCCCCATGGTCGCCTGCTCGTCAACGACGACACGGCGTGTACGGCCGCCCTCCGACGCTCGCTCGAACCCCTCGAACGCGGCGACGATGGCGCCGCGCTCGTGAACCTCGCGCTGCTCGCCGACGACGTGCACGAGCCGTCGGTGTCGTTCGCGCGCGCAGTCGGCCGCGTCGTCGTCGACGTCGCGCGGGCGCATCCCGCGGCGTGGGATCGCGGCGATCCGCTCGTTCACGACTGCGCGGCGATCGACGCGTTGTCGGCGCGCGTGCCGCCGATGCCCGGCGCGGAGTACGCGAGCGGCGACGCGCTCCTCGCGCTCGTCAAGCACACGGAACGAGCGCTCCGCGCGGCCACGCACGGCACGACGCTGGAGGCGTTCCTCGCGCGCACGGCGCCACACCTCTCGGTCGTCGGGCGCGTGTGCTTCCACCTCGCGGAGAACAAGCGGGACCCCGAGCATCCCTTCGCGTTCCTCGCGACCTATGCGTCCGGCATCTCCGCCGAGAGCGGCGAGACCGCGCGCGTACGGCACCGCCCGCTGGGCGAGGCGCTCCGTGAATACGCCGCGGCCCGGGATCACGCGGTGCTCGAGGCGCTGCTCGGGCCGGTGCGTCGCGCCGCCGCGGAGAGTCCGCTCGCGCGCACACTGCTCGCCGATCGGACGCTCTTTCACCCGCTCGCATGGACCGCAGAGCAGGCGCATCAGTTCCTTCGCGAGCTCCCCGCGCTCGAGGCCGCGGGCGTCGTCGTGCGGGTTCCGAATTGGTGGAACCCGGCGCGCCCCGCGCGACCGCAGCTATCGGTGACAATCGGGAGCAAGCCCGCGACCACGCTCGGCACCGACGCGATTCTCGACGTCTCCGCGGTGCTGACACTCGACGGCACCCCGCTTACCAACGAAGAGCGCACATCGTTGCTCGCGGCGTCGGCAACGCTGGTGATGCTCCGCGGCAAGTGGATCGAGGTCGATCGCGACCGCTTGAACGAGGTGCTCGCGCACTGGAAGACCGCCGAGCGCGCGGTGAAGAAGGGCGGGATGACGTTCGCGGAGGCGATGCGTCTCCTCGCGGGAGCGTCCGAGGGTCCGCTCGCGTCGATCGACGAGGACAGCGCCGCAGGCTGGAGCGTGGTCACGGCGGGCCCATGGCTCGACGACGTGCTCGCTCGTTTGCGCGATCCGACGATGGGTGTCGCGCCCGCTGCGCGTGTTCGCGCGACGCTGCGGGGCTACCAGCAATCCGGCGTTCGCTGGCTGTACCTCCTCGCATCGCTCGGGCTCGGCGGCTGTCTCGCCGACGACATGGGGCTCGGCAAGACGCTGCAGCTCATCGCGCTGCTCACCCTCCTCGAACGCGGACCGCACCTGCTCGTGGTCCCCGCGTCGCTCGTCGGCAACTGGCAGCGCGAGCTCGCCCGCTTCGCGCCCTCGCTGCGGGTGCTCGCGATCGACGGACGGACCGAGCGCGGCGCCCTCGACGATCACGACGTGGCGATCGTCACCTACGCGATGCTCCCCCGCGAGGAGTGGCTCGCGGAGTGTGACTTCCACACGGTGACGCTCGACGAGGCGCAGGCCATCAAGAACCCGAGCGCCCAACAGACGCGCGCGGCGAAGAAGCTGAAGAGCCGCGCGCGCTTCGCGCTCACGGGGACCCCGGTCGAGAACCGGCTCGGCGACCTGTGGTCCATCTTCGATTTCGCCGCGCCGGGCCTGCTCGGGAGCGCGAAAGCATTTTCGACGCTGGCGAAGAAGCTCGAGAGCGATCGGCGGGGTTTCGCGCCGCTCCGCGCGCTCTTGCAGCCTTACCTCCTCCGCCGGTTGAAGAGCGACAAGCGCATCGTCGACGACCTCCCCGACAAGACCGAGCTGCGCGTCGAGACGGGCCTCACCAAGCTCCAAGCCGCGCTCTATCAGGACTCGGTTCAGTCGCTCGCGCGCGCGCTCGACGAGTCCCGGGGCAAGTCGGCGTTCGAGCGGCGCGGGCTCATCCTCTCCTATCTCCTGCGCCTCAAGCAGATCTGCAACCACCCGTCGCAGTGGCTCGGCGATGGGGACTTCGGCGCCCGCAAGAGCGGCAAGATGCTCCGCCTCACCGAGCTATGCGAGGAGATCGCCGCGCGGCAGGAGAAGGTGCTGGTCTTCTCGCAATTCAAGACGATGGTCGAGCCGCTCGCCCTTCAGCTCGCGTCGGTCTTCGGGCGGCCCGGCGTGGCGCTCCACGGAGAGACGGCGCCGAAGAAGCGAATGGCGCTCGTCGACGAGTTCCAGCGAGACGGCGGGGCGCCGTTCTTCGTCCTCTCGCTCAAGGCCGGCGGCGCCGGTCTCAACCTCACCGCCGCAACGCACGTGATTCATTTCGATCGCTGGTGGAACCCGGCCGTCGAGGACCAGGCGACCGACCGGGCCTATCGCATCGGGCAGAAGCGCAACGTGCTTGTTCACAAGATGGTGTGCCGCGGCACGATCGAGGAGCGCATCGACGCGATGCTCCGCGACAAGCGCTCGACGGCGAACGCGGTGCTCGCCGGCGGAGAGGAGCTCGACCTCGCGGCGCTCTCGCGCGAAGAGCTCATGCGGGTCGTCGCGCTCGACATCGGATCGGCGCTCATGGAAGATGCGACCACATGATTTGGATCTGGTCGCGTCGTAGGTCCGCTGCTGCTCGAGACCGATTCTTCACGCAGCCCACCGCCGCCGAGCAACGCGCGCGAGCGACCCGAGCCGGGCAGCGGCTCCGCGCGCTCGGCGAGGAGCTCGACCCGGTGCCGAGCCTCAAGGGCGCGATCGCCCACGCCTTCTGGGGCAAGTCGTGGTGCAAGAACCTCGAGTCGTACTGCGACTTCTCGAACCGCCTCCCCCGCGGGCGAAGCTACGTGCGCAGCGGCGCGGTGCTCCACCTCGCCATCTCCGAGGGGCGCGTAGTCGCCAAGGTGCAGGGCTCGTCGCTCTACGAGGTCTCGATCGCGATCAAGCCGCTCGGTGTCTCGCGGTGGAACGCGCTCGTCGAGGCGTCCCGCGGCGACGTCACCTCGCTCGACGCGTTGCTCTCGGGGGCTCTCCCCCCTTCGGTCCTTCGCGTGATCGCCGATCGCGCCAACGGAATGTTCCCCGCGCCGCGCGAGATCAGCTTCGCGTGCAGCTGCCCCGACTACGCCTCGATGTGCAAGCACGTCGCGGCGACGCTCTACGGCGTCGGCGCACGGCTCGACACGAGGCCGGAGCTCCTCTTCGTGCTTCGCGGCCGCGACCATCACGCGCTCGTAGCGCAGGCCGCCGCCGCGGCGGTCGCCGACGCCACCTCGACGCCGGTCGGCGCGAAGCTCCTCGATGGCGACTCGCTCGAGACGATCTTCGGGATCGCCATCGACGCCGAGCCGACGCCGCCTCCGCAGTCGGTGGTGCGCGCGGCGCCGAAGACGCGCCCGGCCAAAACGCCAACGGCGAGCAAGCCGAGCAAGGCGAAGAAGCGAGGCTCACCGGCGCGGGTCGACCGCGGCAGCGATCCCTTCGCGTCGCTGGCCTCCACCGTCCGAGACGCAGTGAGTCGAGCCTTCGCGCGCAGCGGACGTTGATCGCCTCGTCGAGCGCTCAACTCACGAGCGCGAGCGCCCCACCCGACGAGAGCCCCGCGACGAACGCCGAGCGAGCTTGGACATGGGGCCGAAGGCGCGACTGCACAGCGCCCCATCCACGAGGATGAGCGCGGGCCCGCTGCCGAGCCGCTCGAAGGCGATGGCGGTGCCGTCTCTGGAGGTGACCCAGTTCGAGGATTTCACGGTGCTTCGGCGGTGTTGAGTCTCGGTCGTGGTTTGCATGGGCCTCGCGCGCGGGTTCTCCTGGACGACGAACGAGGCCGGCGTGGATCGACAGGCTCGCGTCCCTCTTTCGAATCGAGCGTTGAGCTGCCCCGGGCACGCATGATGCGTGCTCCTCGACGGCACCCAAACCGGGAGGGGCCCATGCAACGCACAGCCATCGATACCCACGCAAGGAAGCGCTCCGCCCGCGCAGGTGCTGCGCCCGCTCGGGTCAGCGGCACGGTCGCGCCAGGGTTCGAGGAGGTCCGCGCCGAGTTCGAGCGCAACTTCACCGAGCGCGGCGAGATCGGCGCGGCAGTGGCGGCGTACTTCCGCGGCGAGAAGGTCGTGGACCTATGGGGCGGCCATCGCACGCCCGAGCGCGACGCGCCGTGGAACGAGGACACGCTGGTCAACGTCGCCTCGTGCACCAAGGGCTTCTCGGCCATGACCCTCGCGATGGCCAACGCCCGCGGGTGGCTCGACTACGAGGCGCCCGTCGCGCGCTACTGGCCCGAGTTCGCGCAGAACGGAAAGCAGTCGATCACCGTCCGGCAGATCCTCGCGCACGAGGCCGGGCTGGTGTTGCTCGACGAGGACCTGCCGATCGCGCGGATGAGCGATCTCGACGACGTCGCGCGCGTGCTCGCGCGACAGAAGCCCTCGTGGGAGCCGGGGACGCGCCACGGGTATCACGCGATCACGATCGGGATGTACATGCAGGAGATCATGCGTCGGGTCGACCCCGCGCACCGCACGATCGCCCAGTTCTTCCACGACGAGGTCGCCGTCCCACTGAACGTCGACTTCCACATCGTGCTCCCCCACGAGATCCCCGACGAGCGCATCGCGAAGCAGGTGCCGCTCTCGCCCGCGGGCGCGCTCGCGGCGCTGCGCAACACGCCGCCCGACGTGATCAAGAAGATCCTCTGGCCGTGGTCGATGCTGCGGAGGTCGTTGATGATCCCGTCGGGGCAGAAGTTCAACGACCGCGCGACGCGCGAGGTCGAGCTGCCCGCGGGCAGCGGAATCGGCACCGCGCGCGGGATGGCGAGGGCCTACTCGGCGCTCGCCGAGGGCGGCGCCGAGCTCGGCATCACCAAGGAGACGTTCGCGCGGCTCACCGAGCCCGTTGGCCGTGTCACCGACGACGTCGTGCTCGGGGTGCCGAGCCACTTCTCCCTCGGCTTCCTCCGCCCGGGGCCCGACCTCGACTTCGGCTCGAGCGAGCGCGCGCTCGGCGCACCCGGCGCAGGCGGCTCGTTCGCGTTCGCAGATCCGGACGCTCGGCTCGGATACGCGTACGTGATGAACAAGCTCGGCTACCACCTGATCAACGATCCGCGGGAGAAGCCGCTGCGGGACGCGATCTATCGCGCGTTGATACGGAGGGCGGCACGAGCCTCGTAGCGATGCATCTTTTGCGGCGGGGAAGATCTGACTTGCGTCTACAAACACGCGCTGCAAGCTTGCTGCGCATCAATGCGACGCTTCCTGCTTGGTTCCCTCGCCGTCGGTCTCCTCCTCTCGTCCAACACCGCGACAGCCCAGAATAGTGGCTTCGCGCTCGATCGGTTCGAGCCGTCCGAGCGTGGCAGCGAGTGGTTCGCGCAGGACACGCTCGATCTGCGCGGCTCGTTCCGCCCGGCGGTCGGCGTGGTCGGCTCCTGGGGCTACAAGCCGCTCGTCACTTACCGCGCCGATGGCTCGGGGCTCACGCCGCTCGTTCGTCATCAGCTCGTGCTCCATCCCGGCGCGTCGGTGGTCGTCGCCGATCGGCTGCGCCTCGCGTTCAACCTCCCGGTCGCCGCGTATCAGGCGGGCGAAGCGGCCACGGTGCGCTTGGACGAGACGAGCGCGCCGGTGTCGTTCAAGCCGGCCGACAAGGCCGCGGTCGGCGATCTGCGCCTCGCCGCGGACGTGCGCCTCCTCGGTCGCTACGGCGAAGCGTTCACGCTCGCTCTCGGCGCGCAGGTGTTCCTCCCGACCGGCAGCCGCGAGCAGTACATGGGCGACGGCAAGGTCCGCGTCACGCCGCGCCTGCAGGCCGCGGGCGACATCGGCGCGTTCGCGTACGCCGCGCGCATCGGCGTCGTGTACCGCGCGCTGAGCGAGCCGTTCGCCGGCTCCCACGTCGGCACCGAGCTCACGTTCGGCGCGTCGGCGGGCGTGCGCGCGCTCGAGCGTAAGCTGCTCATCGGGCCCGAGCTCTACGGCTCCACGGTCGTCGTCGAGGGCCAGGCGTTCGAGCGCCGGGCCACGCCGCTCGAGGTGCTGTTCGGTCTGCACTACACCGCCGGCGATTTCCGCATCGGCGCGGGCGCCGGTCCCGGCCTCACGCGCGGCTTCGGTTCGCCGGTCGTGCGCGCGCTGCTCTCGCTCGAGTGGGCGCCAGCGTTCGAGGAGCCGAAGAAGGTCGAGCCCGTCGAGGCGCCCCCGCCGCCCAAGGACTCCGACGGCGACGGCATCGTCGACGACAAGGACGCGTGCCCGACCGTGGCCGGCGTCGCCAGCGACGATCCGAAGAAGAACGGCTGCCCGTCCGACAAGGACGGCGACGGCATCGTCGACGACAAGGACGCGTGCCCCGACGTCGCCGGCGTCGCCAACGAGGATCCGAAGAAGAACGGCTGCCCGCCCGACAAGGACGGCGACGGCATCGTCGACGACAAGGACGCGTGCCCCGACGTCGCCGGCGTCGCCAGCGAGGATCCGAAGAAGAACGGCTGCCCGCCCGACCGCGACGGCGACTCGGTGCTCGACGCCGACGACGCCTGCCCCGACGCGGCCGGCCCGAAGAACGCCGACCCGAAGAAGAACGGCTGCCCCGCGGTCGCGATCGTCGGCGAGCAGATCAAGATCCTCGAGCAGGTGAAGTTCAAGACCAACTCCGCCGACATCCTCAAGGAGAGCGACGAGCTGCTCACCAACGTGGCGAAGATCCTCAAGGACCACCCCGAGCTCAAGAAGATCCGCGTCGAGGGCCACACCGACAACAAGGGCGGCAAGGCCCACAACAAGGACCTCAGCAAGCGTCGCGCGGCGTCGGTCGTCACCTGGCTCGTGAAGAAGGGCGGGCTCGACGCCAAGCGCTTCGAGAGCGCGGGGTTCGGCGACGAGAAGCCGATCGACAGCAACGACACCGAGGCCGGACGCCAGAACAACCGCCGCGTCGAGTTCCACATCGTCGACGACAAGGGCGGCACCACGAACAAGATCAAGACCGAGGAGAAGAAGTGATGATCAAGTCGCGATTCGGTTCACGTCTCCTCGCCGGCGCGGCAATCGCGCTCTCCCTCCTCGCCGCGCCCAAGGCGGCCCGGGCGATCACCTTCCCCGCCGCAACGGCGTGGATCCCGCTCACCCAGGGCGGCGCGCCGTACTTCGACGTCCTCGGCGACGGCGTCAACGAGCGCGACATCGTCGGCGACGCGACCCACCCCTCGGCGTACATCTATCAGGACGCGACGAACTTCTACTTCCGCCTCCGGCTCGACAGGTCGCCGCTCAAGGCCGACGGCACGTTCTCGCCGTTCGGCTGGGGCTGCGCGATCGACAGCGACAAGAACGCCGCGACCATCGAGTTCATCGCGATGGTCAACGGGATCACCAACATGGGCCCCGACGGCAACCCCGATCAGGTCGAGTACGACTACAACCCCACGCCGGTGGCCGCCTCATCGAGCGACATCGCCGAGGTCACCGTCGCCACCTTCCCCGCGGCTCAGCCCGCCGGCTACGCGCGCGCGATCATGGCCGACTCGAGCCTCGGCGGCGATCAGGACTGGTTCCTCGAGTTCGCGATCCCGCTCAGCACCATGCGCGCGCCGCCGGTCACGGTCCCGCAGGCGCCCGGCATCCCGTCCACGTCCACGCTGCGCTTCGCGTGCGGCAGCTCGAACAACGCGCAGCGGCTCAACGCCGATCCGCTCGCCAAGGGCTCCACGCTGTGGTCGGACATCCTCAGCGATCCGATCACCTGCGGCCCCACCGGCTGCTCGGCCGATCGCGACGGCGACGGCGTCTCCGACGCGACCGAGACCGCGCTCGGGACCGACCCGACCAAGGTCGACAGCGACGGCGACGGCATCAACGACAACATCGAGCTCTCGCCCACCGGCTCCACCACCGGCCCCTACGGCGCGATCAACTCCGACGGCGACACCACGATCGACGCGCTCGATCTCGACAGCGACAACGACTGCCTGCTCGACACCGCCGAGAAGGCCACCTGGCGCGACGCCACCAAGCCGAGCGCGCTCCCGAGCGCCAACTGTCCCGCGGCCACGCCGGTGTGCAACGTCGCGAGCGGCACGTGCGTCGCCGGGTGCACCACCGACGCCGAGTGCGGCTCCGCCACCTCCGGCGTCGTGTGCAACGCCGCGGCGTGCGTCAGCGGCTGTCGCGGCACCGGCGGCAACGGCTGTCCGGCGGGCTCGGTCTGCAGCTCCACCACCTCCGCGGTCGGCACCTGCTCCGCGCCGATGGACACCGACATGGACGGCGTCCCCGACGCGATCGAGACCTCGCTCGGCACCGACCCGACCAAGGCCGACAGCGACGGCGACGGCATCAACGACAACATCGAGCTCTCGCCCACCGGCTCCACCACCGGGCCCTACGCGAAGATCGACACCGATCTCGACGGCACGATCGACGCGCTCGATCTCGACAGCGACAACGACTGCGCCCCCGACACCGCCGAGAAGGCCACGTGGCGCAACGCAGCGCTCCCGAGCGTCTCGCCGAGCCTCAACTGCACGGCCGCCGCGCCGCTCTGCGACGTCACGCGCGGCGTCTGCATCTCGGCGGCCGACGGCGGCGTCGACGCGACGCCCGACGGGGCGGCCGACACCGCGATCGGTGACACCGCGATCGGTGACACCGCGATGGGCGACGGCACCGTCGCGGACACGGCGATCGGCGACGGCACCGTCGCGGACACCACCGTCCTGACCGACACCTCCGTCGACGACACGGGCGCGACGGCCGACAGCTCGGTCGTCGACTCGACCGTCGACGACACCGGCGCAGACGCCTCCGCCTTGCCCGAGGTCGCCACCGTCGAGGGCGGCGGCTGCTCGTGCGACGTCCCCGCCAAGCGCGGCGGCGCGAGCTTCGCGCTCGTCGGCCTCGCGCTGCTTCCGATGCTCCTGCGCCGCCGCCGCCGGTAAGCTCAGCGCGTCGTCGGCGCAACCGATGCGAGCCCAGCGCGCGCCCTGCGCGTTGGGGAGCGCGGAATGCGCGGGTCTTGCTGGGAACGCGCGATGCACGCTCCACGCGCATGGCCTCCGTCCTGCGTCCGCCCTTCGCTACGACGCTCAAGGCCCTCGTCGGTGAGGGCGATCGCATCATGGTGCGCACCCTCCCCGCGGCGATCGCGGGCCTCGCGGCGAACATGCTCTGGCCCTCGGTCTTCCGGGTCGGATCGTGGGGGCCGATTCTCGGAGCCTGCTTCCTCGCCATCGGCGTTCCCCTCTGGATCGCCTCGGCCGTGCAGGTGCTCGTCCACGTCCCGAAGGGAAGGCTCATCACCAACGGCCCCTTCGCGATCATGCGCCATCCCCTCTACACGTCGGTGGCGTTGCTCGTCGTGCCGGGGCTCGGCCTCGCCCTCGGCTCGTGGGTCGGCTTCGCGATCGGCATCGCGCTCTATGCCTGGTCGCGCCGCTTCTCGCCGAACGAGGAGCGCGAGCTCACCGCGCAGTTCGGGCGCGCGTACGACGCGTACCGGAAGCGCGTCCTGGTTCCGTGGTTGTGACGGGCAAACCCGCCGGCTTGTCTCGATGAGCGGTGCGGCTCCGGCGAACCAGTGAGCCCGAGCGCGCGCCGACGAACCCGCCGAGCACGCCCGTGGTTCGCCGTGTCTTCGTCTGGTGCTGGCCCGCTCGCTCGAGGCGACGTCGACATCCAACTGCTGAATTCGTCCGGGTCGATGCTTGCGATATCGCAGGGCACGTCGAACACCGAGTCGATCCAGCTCTCGCGGCCCGCCCGCACGTTCTTCCTCAAAGTCTTCGACGGGGCGACGGGTCGGTATGGTTTCTCGGTCTTCTGACCGCGTTGTAGGGTGAATCCATGCTTCTGCGAGCGATCATCATCGCCGTCACCACCGCCTCGCTCGGCTGTTCATCGCCGAGCGAGACGTGCGGAACCTTGCCGGTGAGCGCCGGACGGTACCAGGGCGAGGCCGTGCCGGCCGCAACGGCGAGTGCGCCGTCGTACAAGACGGGCGCGCCGCTCGATGTTCAAGTCAACTTCGCGGCCGGCGTTGTCCGCGTTGAGTACCGACGTGGGGCGCAGGTCATCGTCGAGACATGGAAGATCAATGGCAAACGCTGAAAGACTGTTCCGGCTGTCGGCAATCGGGTTGCTCGCAAGCTTGTCGATGCTCGGCGTGTGCTCGCCGCTGAGCGCGAATGCGTGCGAACTCGCCGGCGACACATGGACGTTGACCCTGACCGAGGTTCGGGTGGACGGGGTTCGCACGGACGAAGGAGTGGGCGCCACCGCCGAGCTGCGCGCACTCTACGAGCAGATCATCACGTTCGGTTCCGGTGATGTACGCCGGCAGTTGGTGAGATGATCGCGACGAGGACGATGGCTGCGGCGGCGCTTGCAGTGACAGTCTGCAGCTGCGCCCGCACGGGTCCCGACGACGTCGCGCCCCCGCCGACCGGCGCGGACGCGGTGAGCGATGCGGCCCCGTGCGAGGTGGGCTCCAAGCGAGGCCCCACTCCGGATCCGACCGCATGGGTCGGTCTGTTCGGTGGCGACATCTGGGCGCTCGCGCGGAGTGACGACGGCACTTCGCTTACGGTGGCCGAGGCCTGTAACGCGCGCTCGACGGCGCAAAACTCAGAAGCGGAACCGAGGTCTTCCTCGATTCCGCTTCGACTTGGTTGCGCGGGACCGCTACGCTCGCGGGACCACGATGCGTGTCCCGCTCGTTGTCCGCGGCGGGACGGTCAAGGCCCGTCCCAAATCGTCTCGAGCGTCCATGGCCCGCCTTCGACCGCCCAGAATCCGCCCGCGATCAGGCGACAGGCTTGGTCGAGGCCCGCGATGCGTTCGAGCTCGGTCTTCGTCAGCTCGACCTGTGCCGCCGCGAGATTCTCACGAAGCCTCGACGGGGTAATCGATTTCGGAATCGTCGAGATCCCACGTTGGACCTGCCATGCGATGAGCACCTGGGCGGGCGTACGGCCGTGCACGTCGGCGATTGACCGGATGACCGGGTTGTCGAGCAACACCGGCGCGTCGGGTGCTTTGAGGAATGCGGGCCGATCGCCGGAGCCGAGCGGCGCGTACGCCGTGACGTGAATGTGCTCCGAGGCGCAGTAGGCGAGCAGATCGTTCTGCTGGAGCAGCGGGTGCAGCTCCACCTGATTGACCTCGGGCTTGATCCTGCAGTGCGGGAGGAGCTCGCGGATCTTCATGACCGAGAAGTTCGAGACGCCGAGATGACGCGTCAGCCCGGCGTCGGCCGCAGCTTCCATCCCCGCCCACGTCGCGTGGATCGGAGCCTCCGCCGGCAACATGAAGTCGGCTGCCTTGCTGGGGAGGACTGCGCTCGGCTTCAGCGGGATGGGCCAATGGATCATGTAGAGGTCGAGGTAGTCGAGGCCGAGATCCGTCAGCGTCTTCCGGAGCGCCGGCTCCACGTTCCCTCGCCCGTGCGCGTTGCTCCACAGCTTCGAGGTGATCCACAGATCCTTGCGCGTCACGTCACCGTCGCGAAACGCGTCGTGGAGCGCCCGGCCAATCTCGGCCTCGTTGCCGTAGAGGGATGCGCAGTCGATGTGCCGGTAACCGACTCGCATCGCCTCCCTCACCGCCTCGTAGGCGTCGCCGGGGTCCGATTTCCACGTCCCGAGCCCGATGAGGGGCATCTGGTCGCCATTGGCGAATGCATGCGTCTTTGCTCGGGTTTCTGTCGCTGTATGCTTCATTATCTCAGCCTCCACGAGTGAGGCGTTCGTTCGTCGCTCCTGCGCGGTTCGTTGAGAACGAACCGCTCCCCGATCACGTCCGCTCAGGTCGTCCAGTCGATGTTGGTCCGCGGCTCGTAGCAGCACGAGACGCCCGTCACGAGCGCCTCGTCCAGATGCGCGGCGAGCTCGGGAAGAGGGGTCGCGAGGTACGTGATGGCGTGGCGGATGGTCCGCGTCACGTTGAGGCGTGCCTTCTCGGTCGGCGACCCGCTCCGCCGTGGCTTGCCGCCGAGGCCCGTCGCTCGCGCGACCTCCTTGAGGAGGGCCTCGCGCTCGGCGCTTCGCTTCGCGTGCCTCGCTGCATCGTGCTTCGCCTCCGCGTCGTCGAGCTCTTCGTCCAGCTCGGCAAGTCGCTTTCTGTACTGCCGCAGGGCCTCGCGATCGAGCATGGGCCCGGCGTCGCCGACCGGAACCGGATCCTCTGTCGGTGCGGCGATGAGCGAGAGGGCGGGCACCGCCTCGTGCGCCCGAGAGACGAGCTCGCGGAGGTGCCAGAGCCCCTTCATGTCGGGCACGTGAACGCTCGTGCCGTTGAAGGCGATGTGCCAGACGCCACCCTCCGGCCGGAGCGTCGCGGTCTGCGTGGGCTCGACGCGCGACGTCTGCGAGAGGAGCTCCGCGATCTCCCGAGCGGTCCCCTCGTCGCGGATCTCCTGCGCGATCGGCAGCGCCTCTCGCAAAAGCGTCGAGGCCGTCGCGAGGTCGCCTTGCTTTGCAGCCACGCGTGCGATCGCGAGCAGGTTGAGCGGCATCGAGCCGTGGAGGTGGCCCACATCGACCGCGTCGATCTCGCGCCGACATCGCAGCGTGCGTTCCCAGAATCGGCGGGCTCCGTCGAGGACCCCGCGCTCCTCCAAGATCTCGCCCACAGCGTTGCACGCGACCATCTCCCCGACGCGGAGGCCAGAGCGGCGCGCGATCTCGGCGCACTCGGTGAAGATCGCGATGGCGGCGTCCGCATCCCCGTTGGCGCGCTTCCCGTTCGCGACGTGCCACGTGCAGAACATCCCGGGCCACCCATCGAGAGCCTCCGGGTGACGGCGGACGATCGCGAGCCCCGCCTCGGCGCGCGCCGATGCCGACTTCACGTCTCCGCTGAAGACGTCGCACTCGCCTCGGAGGCACATGAGCATTCCGAGGACCGGCGGCGGCTCGCTCGCGTCCGCGAGGAGAGCGATACCGCGGTCGATCGACCTCGCGGCGCCCCCCCAGTCGTCGGCGTCCTGCGCGATGAGGAACCCATGCGCGAAATGCGCCGTCGCGCGGAGCTCGGGCGGCGCGTCCGGCGCAGCGGCGAGCGCTTGCTCGATCCAGCCGATGCCTTCGCGGAGCCTGCCTCGAATCCACCAAGCGCCCAGTAGCGCAGCGGAGAGCTCCAATGCTGCGCGAGGATCGATCAGCAGCAGGCGCGCGAGCGCGACGCGCAGGTTGTCGTCGATGCGCTCGATAACGTCGAGGTGCGGCCGCTCCGCCCCGGTCATCAGGCCGGCGCATGCCTGAAGGGCGACGCCGAGATAAAAGCGCGCGTGACGTTCACGGACGGCGTCGCTTTCCCCGGCAGCGGTGACCTGCTCGACGGAGTACTGCCGGATGGTCTCGAGCATCTGATACCCGCCGTTGTCGTCGAGCTTCAGGAGAAGTGACTTCTCGACGAGCCTCGCGGTGAGGTCAGCGATTCGCGCGGCCGTCTGGCCGTCCATTGCGCAGACTTCCTTGATCGCGCCAAGGTCGAACCTACCGGCGAAAACGCCCATGCGGCGGAGCAGGCGCCGCTCCTCCTCGGCGAGGAGCGCATCGCTCCATTCCACCGTCGCGCGGAGGGATCGCTGGGCTCCATCGGCGCGCCGTGCCGGTTGCGGAAGCAGCGTGAAGAGATCATCGAGATGCGTGGCGATGTCCGCCGGATCGAGACCGGCCACGCGGGCTGCGGCGAGCTCGATCGCGAGTGGGAGCCCGTCGACGCGGCGGCAGATCTCTCCGAAGAGGCGGCACGCGCGCTCGGTGTCGAGCGCTCCGCGCGCACGCGCACCGGCGCGCTCTCGGAACAACTGAACCGCCGTGCTCGCCGCGACCTCCTCGGGGCTCGCGTCCGGACCAGCCACGGCCAGCGGGGCGAGTCGGTAGGTCACCTCGCCGTCGATCCACAATGGCTCGCGACTCGTCGCGAGAACTCGAAGACGGGGGAGTCGGGACGTCAACGCGGAGGCGAGATCGGCGACGGCGGACACGACGTGCTCGCAGTTGTCGATCACGAGGAGCACATCGCGTTCGGAGAGCCAGCGGGTGAGCGCATCCTCGTAGGACTGCCCCCCCGACCTCGGCAACCCGAGCTGGACGGCCACCTCGGCGGCAACGAGATCTGCGGATCGCAACGAGCCGAGCCAGACGATGGTCACACCGCCGGGGAAGTCCCGTGAACAAGCCGCCGCGACCGTGATCGCGAGCGCGGTCTTGCCCACGCCTCCAGGTCCAAGAAGGGTCGTGACCGGCGCCGAGGTGACGCTCTCGCTGACGTCTCGGATCTCGCTGTCCCTGCCCACGAGCCGCCGCGGGCGTAACGCCGTCGGGCTGGAATTGGACGCAATGGCCGGCGCGTGCTCGGAAGCGCTCACATGTCACTATCGCCCGCGCGACGACGTGCCGCAACGACGACTGGCGTCCGCGCCGCGCACGTGCGCAGTCGGTCTCGCGCGAAGTTGAGCATCGCGATCAGGAGCGTGAGGTGGTTCGTCTACCCAGCGCACACGCCACTTCCCGTGGTGATTGTACGGCATCGTCTCGACCGCGACCTTCCCGCGGACCAAGACCCACCGCCCCCGCAAAAGCGGGGCGCTCTCTTCCGGGAACGCCAGCCTCCGACAAGGAACGCGTCACGGTTGCCCGAACGCTCGCCCCAAACGGAAAACGGGACCGTGCGTTGTGCACGATCCCGTTTGTTTCGTTGGTTGCGCGGGGGCGATCCCCACGCTCTATACCGGCTGGACAGTGCCGGTCCGAAGGATCGCGCCGCGTCCGCCCGACGGACGGAAGAGCCCCTCAACCTGGAGGAGGGTGGGTCGACAGCTTGAGTAGGGATGATTGCTGCCTCCGCTGACGAGGAGACGCCGCCGCTGACCTGCGTAAACACGCCGGGTTGACCACGCGGTCAGGATGAGCATTATAGTCAGGTGCGCCGCGACCTCGATCCCACCCATGCTCTACGGGAACGTGACGCGCTCGCTCGCGCACGCCGCCTATTGGAGGAGTGGCTCGGGGACTCTCCGACGGCCAGCACGAGCACGAGGGACGCTGGGGTCGACCTGCTGGTGAACTACGGCACGCGACGTCTAGTGGTCGAGGTCAAGGGATCCGCCGGCGCCGCGGTCGTCGGAAACGCAATTTCTCAAGCGAAGCAATACGCGGCTGCGATCAGCCGGTCCGCGATTCCCGTGATCGCGGTCCCCTTCATGGGGGACGTGGGCAGGGGTCTCTGCGACGAGGCGGGCGTGTCGTGGTTCGATCTCTCGGGCAACGCACGCATCTTGGCGCCTGGGCTGCGGATCATCATCGACGGAAAGCCAAACCTCTTCGTCCGTCGAGGTCGGCCTTCCACGGCCTTCGCGCCGAAGAGCGCCCGGATCGCCCGCCACCTTCTCCTCGACCCGAAACGAGCGTTGCGGCAGCAGGATCTCGCGCGCGAGACGGGCCTCGACGACGGATTCACGAGCCGCATCGTCCACCGCCTGGTGTCCGACGGGCTGCTCGATCGGGATGCGAAAGGTGCTCTGCACGTCCGCGACGCCAACCTGCTCCTCGATGCCTGGTCGGAAGCGTACGACTTCAAGAAGCACACGATCTTGCGGGGGCACGTCACGGCGCGGGGCGGGGAAGAGCTACTCACCAAGCTCGGTGAGGTGCTTGCGCGCGTTGGTCTCCGTCACGCGGCGACGGGGCTGGCGGCGGCTTGGCTCCACACGCACTTCGCCTCATTCCGCCTCGCAAGCGTCTTCGTGGCGAGCGCCCCCGAGGAAAGCTTGCTCCGTGAGGTCGGCTACCGCGAGCAGCCCAAGGGCTCGAACGTCTGGTTCGTCGTGCCGAACGACGAAGGTGTCTTCGACGGCGCCGCCGACGCCGACGGCGTGGCTTGCGTTCACCCCGTCCAGGCGTACCTCGATCTCGGCGCGCATCCCGAGCGCGCGAAGGAGGCGGCGGAGGAGCTGCGGACGCGAATGCTGAGGTGGGGGCGCTGATGCCGAAGCCTCGAACGGCCAGTGGGTACGACGCGTCGCAGGCAGCACGGGTGCAGGCGACGTGCCTCTATGTGGCGACCAAGCTCGGCGATCTCACCGACGACATCATTGTCGTCGGTGGACTCGTTCCGAGCCTGCTGATCGACCAAGGCGCGACGCGTGAGCTTCACGTGGGGACGGCGGATCTCGACCTCGGGTTGTCGGTCGCCGTGTTCGACCACGACCGCTACCAGGCGCTCACCGAGCGTCTTCGCCAAGCGGGCTTCGGGCCGGACACTAACGAGAAGGGGCAGCCTACCCGACAGCGCTGGCAGATCGACGGACCGCCGAAGGTCACCGTGGACTTCCTGATCGGCCCTACCAGGCCAGACGAGAAGCCGGGGCGCCTCAAGAACATCGAGTCGGACTTCGCGGCGATCATCGCGCCCGGCATACGTATCGCCTTTCTCGACCGTGAGCGGATCAAGCTGAACGGCCAGACGATCCGGGGGGAGCTGGCGCGGCGCGAGGTGTGGGTCTGCGGGCCAGCCGCGTTCGTCGTCATGAAGGCTCTCGCGTTTCGCCTTCGGGGCGAGAACAAGGACGCGTACGACCTGACGTATTCGCTTCGGTTCGGTCCGGGCGTCGAGGAGGTCGCGAGACGGCTTGCGCCAATCAAGGACGAACCCGAGGTGCGCGAGGCGATCGGCTACCTGCGAGAGGACTTCGAGACGGAAGAGAGCACCGGTCCCCGTCGGACCTCGGAGTTCCTCTTCGACGCTCGCGACGAGAATGCCGAAGCCGATGCTTGGGGCGTCGTTCAGGACCTTCTCGGCCGAATTCCTGTCTAATTAAGGCTACCTGACCCTTCGGTCAGGTAGGGGAATTCCGTCAGGAAATCACCGCGACGACGCGGCGCCACTCTGGAACATGCTGGGTAGACGCTCATGTAGCGTTGGCGTCTACCCGCACTTCGTCCTCCGCGTCTTCCGTCAGCGCTTCGGCTGCGAGGAACGTGAGGTGGTGTTCGGCCTCGCCTTGGCCTTGGTGGGCGTGGCCTTGGCCTTGGTGGGCGTGGCCTTGGCCTTGGTGGGCGTGGCCTTGGGCTTGGCCTTGGTGGGCTTGGCCTTGGTCGCCTTGGCCTTGGCCTTGGGCTTGGCCTTGGTGGGCTTGGCCTTGGTCGCCTTGGCCTTGGCCTTGGGTGCGCCGGGAACGACCTGGATCACCCCTCCCTCCATGGGGATGACAGCAATCGCTTCACGCTGGCCGGCGATGGTCTGCATTAGCGTGGGCGATCCCATGTCGCAGCGGACTTCGCCCAAGTGAGCTTTGCAGTTCGGGCACGATACGTCGCAGTGATCGGAGAATCCGCGCTGGATCGTGACCTCGTACACGTACGTCTTGTCACACTTCGCGCACGAAAGCGTGCGCGTAGAGCTGTTGCCGAACATCACTTGCTCCCCCCGGCGAGCACGAGCTTCGCGCCCATCCGGGTCGTCTGGATCACGAAGCAGTCGTCGCACAACAACACGAGCGATACGGCCACGGCAGCCTCGGTCGAACGGTAGAGCGTCGTCGGCGTGTCGCCGCATACAGCGCACACGTCGGTTGAATCAGAAAGCTCGAAGATGAGCTTGCTGTGCTCGGCCTGCCCCTCGTTGACGGCGGTGAGCTTGTCGAGCCACTCGGGGGTATGCGGCTGCAAAGGCGTGTTCGCCTGCTTCCACTGACGTTGCGCGGCCTGATAACTCTCGCCAGTCTTCTGACGGCGTTCGCGGATCTCTCGTTTCTTCTTGCTCGGCATGATCGTCGTCTCCAGCCACGGCGGCGCAGCCCCCCTGCACGAACCGTGGCGAGTCGACTGATCGCCCGACCTTGCGGTGTTACCCGCGTCGCCTCGCGTTGGTGGGGGCGGGGGGCGCCTCCGTGCGGGGTGAGGCCGAGGTCGCGGCCAGCGACAAGATCAGCAGCTCGCATCCTGAACGTCAAGTCGAGCGGACCAGTTAGGATTGCGCCGAAAGCGCAGGGCAGGTTCGCGACTCGAAATGTCGCTGCGCCCTGATCGATCGCCGTGAAGAGGCTCGGCGGGATGGCGAGCGCTCCGTGCCGAGGACGACTGAGCGCGACGCCATGCGGTCGCCGGTGTCGTAGCGGACGATGCGGCGAGCCGCGTCACGGCGTCGTACCGGCCACCTCCCCAGGTGGCAACAGACCACCAGGCTCGCGCGGCTCGCTCAAGTCTCAAGGCGAGGAACAGGCTCGTCGAGCGCGTAGTGAACGAACTGGCTTCCCAGATCGGTGAGCACGTAGGGCTTGTCGTCGTCGAAGGCCGACGCGAGGACGCCGCTGGCTTGCCGACGCACGCGCGGCCTTCCCTGGGCAACGAACCGACCGTCGTAGGTGGTTTCGCGCTGCTGACGGATCACGCTTCCCGTGCTCAGGTCTCGGATGATCAACTTGAAGAGATCGGCCTCGGCGGAGTCCTCGCGTACCGATTCGCCGTGAAGCGCAGCCCAAATTTCCGCGCGCGTGGAGCCAGGGTGGCGATAGATGACCCTGATCGTCCGAAAGTGCAGCTCGTCGTACTGCTCGATCCATAGGATGAAGAGCCGAACCACGTCGTCCGAGCAGAGTCTCGTTCCCGATGCATTCGTCAGGGTTCGTCGAACGTAGTCGCGCTTTTCGTCCGTCGAGGCCTCATCCCACACGCGAAACCCGCGTCGAACCAGGCCGAGGTACGACTCCTCGTTCGCACGTGCTTGAGCCACTTCCCCGATCTCTTCGATGCGGCCAACCATCTTCGCGACCGTCTGCTCCAGACGCCGGTAGGTCGTCTCATGCTGCTCAAGCCACTGGTACATCAGCAGGTTCACCTTCCCCTGCTCCTGCTCCGCGTGTAGCGCAGCCGACGCGGCGATGACGCTGCCGATCCAAGGGATGCTGCCCATGATCGCGAGGACGAAGCGCGCGTACTTCGAGTTGCCAGGGCCGCTCATGTACGCCGACAGCGCGACCTGCGGATCCGGCGCTTCGGCAGACGCGGGCATGACCACTTCGGGGGCGGCAAGCTCGTCGCTCATCTACACGAACGTAGGCGTTGCCCACGCCGGCTGCCAGGCGACGGGAGCGCGGCTGGTTGGACTCTCCGTACGCAGACCCGCGACGACGTTCCCCGTTGAACTGTTGTGAGAAGACGCCGACGATTCGACCAGGAACCATCGACATGATGCCCATGGACTTCAGCGCAGGCTTGATGAGGCTCGTACTCGACCCTCAGTTCGCCGCGTTTGAACGGCTCGCGAAGAGACCGAACTTCTTCCGAATCGTCGGGCGGACGCACACCGAGACTTGGCACTCGATGTTGTTGGGGTGGCTCCTTGACCCCAAGGGAAGCCACGGCCTTGGGGGCTTCGCCCTCCAAAGGCTTCTCTTGGCGGCCGCCGATGGAAGTTCCTTCGCTCCTGAGGGCGGGCGTGCTGTTGCGATGAACGTGGCGGTGTTCGGCGAGTTCGGCGAGGCCGTGGTCACCCCGAACGAGCGCAATCCCAAGGAGATGCAGATCAAGGTCGGGGACAGGGGCGGGCGACTCGACGTGTTCGTTTCGGGCATCAGGGTGAGTGGCAAGAACGACCGGGAGGCCGTGCTCGCCCTTGAGCAGAAGGTCTTCGCAGTCGCCGAAACAGAGCAGTGCAACCTGTACTCCGCGTGGCTCGATGCCGAGCACGCTGGGAAGATCCACATCCGGATCCTGCTCGCACCCGTTATCGACCCCGAAGAACGGCTCGTCGACGACGATGGCTGGTTTGTCCTCGACTACCAAAGCCTCCACGACGACGTGCTCGTGCCCGCGCTGGAGCATCCTGACCTGGACGACGTAGTACGGCCGCTGATCGAACAGTATGTCGATGCACTGAGGATCCCCATGAACGGAACCAAGCTTGCCGTGAGCCAGGAAGAGAAGGACCTCGCGAACGACCTCTACAAGCGGCACCAGACCACTTTCGAGGCTCTCTTCGAGGTGCTGGCCGAGGCAAAGGACAACCCCCAACTGCAAGCGTTGGTGGAGGCCTCTCGGAATGCCGAGAAACAGCCCATCCTCTTGAAGGTCGGCGGAAAGACCATCACGGGAACATCGGGCTCGGACTTGTTCAAGAACACTGCTCTCTTCCTCGACAAGCTCGGGAAGCTGGCGCCGCTCGTTCCCTTCAGCACGGGGACGAAGCGGTACCTTGTCGCGGAGGAACCCAAACATCCGGCGGGTAACGACTTCATCAGCCCGGCCCAGGTCACCGGGAGAACCGGTACCACCTACCACATCGAGGCCAACGTCAGCCGCCAGAACGCGGTGAAGTATGCGCTGAAGCTGCTCGCGAAGGCAGGATGCGAAGCCACGGTCGTGAACGCGTAAATACCTCATGGCGCCCGCGGAGCAGCCCGGGGGGCGGCGGGGCGCTGCGGTCGTCCGCGCGCTGTTCGCAAACGCGACGAAGGGGGCCAAGTGAGCACTCGATGCACCGCCCCAGCCTCGGAAGGGTGGCGATCAGAGGTCTGCGGATGGTGCGTCGATCAGGAGGACGTGCACGCCGCCTATCCGGACGAGGACGCTGAGCGCGGTGTCGACGGTTCGCGCAGCGAGCCCGACGCCAACTGATCGACACGGACCCAACGGAGGACGGCGCGAGGTACAGCCGCGAGGTGCTCGCAAACTTCGTCCAAGGTCCCCATCTGCCCGGATCGGCGACCCGGCCCTCGCGGGATCTGCCGGCCAGGAGGATTACGGGCCGGTAGGGACACGAAAAATGCCTCCCATAGCGGTGCGCGATGGAGCGTCCGGCGAGGTCGAGAGCTGTCACGTCGACACAGCGGCATGACCGACACAGACGCTCCGTTAGAGGCCTCGGTGTTTCCCCGCACCGGTGTACTTGAAGGAAGAAGACGACGGGGCTCCCGTCGCCCGCGGCCACAGGCAGATCACTCGCCATTGGAACGCGACGTGGATCGCCTCCTCGCGACCGGCATAGGCAGATCGGAGATCGAACCCAGATGAACGCCACCGACAGCGCGCCCACAGGAGTATCGTCGTCATCCGAGACGACCTTTGGATCGTACGATCCAAACGGCGCCGCACCGACCCCGGAGCAGTACGCCGCGCTCCTGGCCGCGTTCGACCACTTCAACCACCAGCTCTTCGAGGGGCGGCTGCCGCCGGTGCTCCTCACGCTCGCGCAGCACCGAAAGGCGGCCGGTTACTTCATCGGCGCCCGGTGGGGCCGAAGATCGGACGGGGTTCGACTGGGCGAGATCTCCATCTGCCCCGACTCCCTCCACCGCGACGCGCGGGACTCGGCGTCGACGCTCCTCCACGAGATGGTCCACCTCTGGCAGCACGTGTTCGGCAAGCCGTCCCGCCGCGGCTACCACAACGCGGAGTTCGCGACCGAGATGGAGCACGTTGGCCTCGTCGCCTCCGATACCGGCGTGCCTGGCGGAAAGCGGATGGGCCAGCGCATGACCCACTACGTCCTGGAGGGCGGCGCATTCGACGTCGCCTTCGCTGCGCTCGGCGCCGACTGGATCGTGCCGTTCACGCCGGCCGGGGAGAGCGCGCGAGGGAAGGTCGACCGCAAGCACAAGGTCGACCGTTCGAAACGGAAGCACGTGTGTCTGTGCGGCCAGGCCGCCTGGGGCAAGGAGGGGCTGAACCTACTGTGTCCGCTATGCGGCAACGCGCTGACCGTCGTCGACGATGAGGAGGGCTGATCGATGGCCGAGAGCACGAAGATCCAGTGGTGCGACGACACGATCAATCCCGTCATGGGGTGCGACGGTTGCGAGCTGTGGGACGACGCACGGCGCACCTGTTACGCCGGCCTGCTGCACGCCATGCGCGGGCGGACGAACAAGGGATTCGCGCCGACCTTCGAGCAGGTGAAGGAGTTCCCCGGCCGCATGGCGAAGGCGTCGCGCTGGAGCGACCTGCGCGGTCAGCGTCGTCTCGACAAGCCGTGGCTCGACGGGGCTCCGCGTCTGATCTTCGTGAGCGACATGGGTGACGCGCTCTCGGCGGCGATCCCGTTCGAGTACCTCAAGCAGGAGATCATCGACGTCGCCTCTACGACCCTGGGCAGCCGGCATGTCTGGTTGTGGCTGACGAAGCGGCCCCTGAGGATGAAGGAGTTCTCGGGCTGGCTTGCCGAGCGCTGCGTCGAGTGGCCCGCGAACGTGTGGCCGGGGACGAGCATCACGGCGGAGACCTCGCTCCCGCGTGCGCGCTCGCTGCTCAAGGTGGGGGACGACACGACCACTCGCTTCCTCTCGGTGGAGCCCCAGGTCGAGCGCGTCGAGTTCGGTGACCTGCTGCCGCGGTTCGATTGGGTCATCCAGGGCGGCGAGTCCGGCGGCAAGTCCCGCCCCTTCGACCTGGCGTGGGCGCGCGCCCTTCGTGACCGGTGCCGCGAGGGCGGGGTCGCCTACTTCCTGAAGCAGTTGGGTGCCCGTCCTCTGGACGGCGGTCGCGCGCTCAAGCTGAAGGATCGCCACGGAGGCGACTGGACCGCGTGGCCGGACGATCTTCGTGTGCGGGAGATCCCAGAGTCCATCCGGTTTCCCGTGGTCGCCGCCTTCGCGGAGCCCCGCGTCCTCCGTCGCCTGCACCTGGCGTCGACAGAGCCTGTGCCTCGGCCGCCTGCGTTCACGCGGCCGGATCTCTCCGCCGCGTCGACGGACGATCTCCTCGCCGAGATCCGTCGTCGCTGCGGCACGTGAAGGCGCGCGGAGATCATTTGGCAGCACCGGGGCCGGCGAAGCCCCAGTGCCGGTGTAAAGGAGAACTGAGATGTTGAACCGAACCCTCGACCTTCGTCTTCGCGCCGTCAGATGGCGGCGGCACGTCGGGCTCATCCGGCGTGCCGCCGTCATCTCGACGACCGAGTGTCGTCGCCGGCAACCCACCTGCTGTGCAGGCAATGGAGACGAGTGACATGTCAGACCAAGCGAAGAGGATGATCGAGGAGCGGTCCAGCACGCCGATCGTCGGGAGGGCGGTCCGCCCCGTGAAGATGCACTTCCGCCGGTCCGAGGCGGCGGAGCTGTACGCCGCCGAGGAGGCGCGGAACGAGTGCATCGAGCGCTGCGCGCACGAGTGGCTGCGCGTGACGGGCTTCGATCCGTCTAGCAAGAGCGTGTACTGGTCGCGCGGGCTCCCGCAGGCCCTCTTCGACGCTCTCGACAGCCACGACAACTCCGCGGCGGAAGCGGCGGCGATGGCACTGCTGGAAGAGCGTGGGTACCAGGTAACCCCGCCCTCCGAGGAGCGTCGTCAGGAGATCGTTGAGGAGCACTCGGCGTTCCTCGCCTGCCGCTGAGCGAACGGCGGTCCGGTTCAAGTGCCACGACGTGCTTCGCAGCCAAGCGCACAACGTTGAACTCGATGGGGGTCGCTCGCGGAGAAGTCCGCGAGCGATTCCGGTCGCCGACGACAGCGGGGAGCTGCCTCGCATCACCAGAGATCAGGCCATGCACCGTCAGCTCACGACGCAACGTACGAGAACACGGTGCACCTCTGGTCGGCGTCGGCCATTGAGCACATACGTGCCGACGTAGCTGCGCATCCGCGAGGAATCATCCCCCGGAGCAGCGCGCTGTGAAAGCTCGTGCAACACCCGCATCGAGGACGCGCACACATGGATCGATGCCCGGCACGCGGCATAGCGACGGCATGAACGCGGACCTCGCTCGCGAACTCGCCACCGCACGCGCACTGCACGCCCGACTGGTCCCGCGGCTCGGCCGGCGTCGCCGCCTGGGCGCCCGTGACGTGCTGGCGATCATGCGGCAGGTCACGGACGATGTCGATGCGCTGGCGACGGTCGAAATCCAGTTCCTCATCGAGGAGATCCTCGATCGCGGACGTCACCCCGAGGGGAGGCGAGTCACCCGCGAGGAGTTGGTCGCGGCGGGGATCACGCACGACGCGGGACGAGTCGACGGCTCTGACGGACCCCAGGTGGATCGACAACCGACTCCCGGCATAGACCAGGAATGACTCTCATCATCCTGCTGAACGTCGAGGTCAGGACGCCCGCCGGCAAACCGAGGACCGAGGCATGAGCCGCAAACGTCGTCGAGCGCGGCGGCGCGTCTCGCCCAGCCAATCCGCGGACATCCCTGGTCGGCAGCAGAAGCTCTTGTCGGCCGGGTCAAGCGTGGCCCGCACCCGCGATCTTCCCTCCGCGCACGCACCGCTGCGCGATGGCCCCCCGATCTCACTCTTCCATGGGTTCCATGGCCGCACGGAGGACGATGTTCGCGAGGACAAGCCGATCCCCGAGCGGGTAGCTGCTCGGTTCATCAGTGCCGGCAAGGTGATCCACTTCCAGGTGAACGCCCCGAGCATCACGCCGTCGGACGTTCGCGGCCTGCTTCGTGCCCACGGCATCGAGGCCGACGCGGTACACCTGGAGCCGGGCTCGTGGCCGGGTCAGGCCAACTTCGTGGGCATGCGCGACGGCGTGCCCGCGCTCCACGGCACGGTCGCGATCGATCTCCGTGTCGAGGGCGAGAGCGCGACGATGCACGCGGAGATCAGGATCCACCCGAGAGAGTGGTGATGGACGTCACGCTCATCACGCTGCTCGATCTACTCGCCGACGACGAGCACATGGCGGAGGTGGAGCAGGTGGTGCGCCGGCTTGGTGTGACGACACCCGCGGTTCAGCTCGACCCCGCGCGCGTTCGGGCGATCACCGCTGCGCGGGGCGAAGCCGCGGAGGCATTCCGGCTCGCGCGAACCTGGTACGGGGATCTTATCGAGGCGGCGTTCGACAGCCCGGCGCCCCATGAGGAACTCCCCGGAACGCGCGCATTCGTGGCGTATCTCGTGGCTGCCTGCGCCGCGCGCGTCGGCCGTTTGCCCGATGCGCGCCGGTGGCTGCACTTAGGGCACTGGGAAGCGGAAGCTGACGGGCTCGGTGCCGAGGAGGTGGCCCTGTTCATCGCGGCGATCCGCAAGGCACGAGGGTGAGCGACCGGATATTGCCACTCGGACCGAGGGAGATTCCCAAAAGGTCCTTGCTCGTGCGACTGGACCGATACGGGGCGTGAGGCACCTTTTGATCCCAGAGGCCGCGCACACCTGCCGAACGGCTTGTCGAGGACGCTGCGCGCACGAAAGCCGCCCGTCTTTGACAGGAACAGCAACTCGGAGTCGCGCATCTTCGCCGTTCGTCATCTGGTCGGTACGGTTACGGAGAGTCTTGTGGTTTGACGTATGCCCCGGACTTGTGGTGCCATGGTTGGTTCCGCAGTTCAGACGGCTTTCAGCGCAGGAGGAATTGTGAGCGCAGAGATTGAGACGCAGGCGGTTCCGGCTGAGAAGCGTATCTCGGCGTTGGTGGTGACTGTGTTCACACCGGACAGAGAGGATGGCGGTACCGATTCCGACGTCTTCCTGGAAATCGGAGGCCAGCGCTTCGAACTCGACAACGACGCCAACAACTTCGAGCGGGGTAAGACCGACACGTTCCGCTTGGATGCCAACTTCACCCTTCGGGAAATTCGCCATGCACGAATCCTGCTGGACTGTCCTGGTGGTGGCTGGTGGTGTGGGTGGATCGCGATTGACCTCGTGCTGGAGGGCGACGCGGTCGCGAAGAAATACAAGCGTTTCGATGTCAATGGGTGGCTGGACTCCGATGAGGGCAGCGCATCGCGCCTTCTCCAAGAAGATGCCGTGAACGCTTAGCGGGAAAGCGCTGTCGAGCGAGTCTGGTCGCCTGCGGACTGCGGGTCCGTTTCAGATCCTCGGCGTCGAGGCGCGTGCCCTGGATCTCCTGGCGCTTCTCAATGAGAGCGAGCGGCCAGCGCCCGGCAGACGGGATGGCCACCTTCACGGCCGCGCCAAGGTCGTTGATCGCGTCGAATTGCGGTGCACAGGATACGCCGACTCGGAGTAGCCGACCCGGAGCTGCACCTCGATCAGCGCGCGCCGCGAGATCGCCGACGACGCCTTCCGCAGCGTGTGGGCCTTGGTACTCCGATTGATCACGACCGCGCTCGATAGCGAGGCGACGGCGGGACGGCGCTCGTCCCTCGCCTACCTCGTCGCTGAGGAGGTGGCCTTGTTCGTCGCGGCGGTTCGGCAGTCGCGCGGGTAGCCGGCCCGGTTTTGGCTCGTCTGACCGAAGGAGAGTCCGACCTACAATTTCCAGGTCGATCAGGTCCTGGTCGCGAAGCGATCAGCCGGGGGGGTATCGTCGTGCCGAGCGTTGGCGGCGCGATCTCCAGGCGCAGCATGAGGTGTACTCGTATGCCCGTTCGCGACCACCACGTAAGTCATTCATGCGGTTCCTTGGACGCACGCGCACGACGAATCCGCGACGAGCATCGGCTCGGGCGGCGCGGTCGACGCCCCCGTTGTCTCGGGGCTGAACGGCGGCTGCGGACCGCGGGAGGCAGAGTGTCGATCAGCCTTTGGGTCGCGAGTTGGCGGACCGCGCGGCAGCCGATGGATCGCGGCCCTCGCGGACCTCAAATATTCTGGTCTCCCCGTCATCCTTGACCTGGACGTAGTGGAACAACCCGAGGCGGAGACCGTGGCGTGTCGGGCTACTGAGCCTCACTGCGAACTCGGACGAGACGACGAGGTGGTTTCGCCCATCCGGCCAGCCCGGAACGTCGTCGTCACCAGCAGCGAGCACACCGAGCGAGACGAGATCCTTGCGCTCCTTGCCGTTGCCGTCCTTCTCACTGGCGACATCCGAGACCTCGAATTTCCACCGGACGCCATTGGTGTCCTTCAGGACGAGATCGTGATCGTCGTCATCGCGAGCCTGCCCCTTCTTCCGCGGCGCACTACTCGTTGTGGCGTTGCATCGTACGGCGAGGGCGCGCTGGAGTGGAGCATGCTCTTGGGCCCATGAGAGAGTGTCGATCAGGCGCTCTAGCGTCGCGCACTGGTTCATGACTTCCGCGAAGCTGTGTCTCTCGATGTTCTCCGACACCAGGGAGGGCCGTCGCTTGCGCGGCAGCACGACGTGTTCCCGTTTGCATGCCGAGCCCCAGGCACGCGCCGGGAGGTCGATGAGCCGCGGTATGGTTTTCCGTGCCGCGGCGACTAGGAAGCGATGCGCGTCACGCAGATCGTTCGCGAGGTCGCCAACGTCGGTCTCAGTTTGGACGGGCTGCACGAGATGGCCGGACATGAAGCAAACGTACTCTCGCCGCGCACACGCCGGTCGTATTCCGCGGGTTGAGCGCGCCTGCGGAGCACGAGGCGCCACGATCGTCAGTTCGGGTGCGCCTTGCGGTCGAGAAAGCCGATCCTCGTTCGCGTACGCGCCCATCGGAGGCCGAGGAGGCATGCCGGGTTGAGCGACGACTCGCAGGAAGGGCGATCACCCTCACGGTGATCGCCCCTCCCGCTTCCTTACGCGTTCTTGGGCGCTACTTCTCCAGCGGGCTGGGGCGTGACCTGCGGAACCGCGGGCCCGTCACCGTGACCCTGCTGGATGCGGTTGGCGCGGTCCGCCCCATAGGCCGGGTTGTTCGGGTTCTTCACGTTCGAGCGCTGGTTGTTCGCGGACTGCTTGCCCTTCGACATCGGATCCTCCAAGTCGATGCAGCGGTACGGCCCACCGTGGGCCGCACCGTGCGTCGTAGTGCGGGATCCCCCGCACCCTCTCGACGCTTGGCGCGAACCCGCCGGTACTTGGCCGCGATGCCTGTCGGCACATCATCTCCGAGGTGGTTTCGGAGAACGATGAAGGTCTCTCCATCGTCAAACCGCCACACTTCGTGAGAGCCCCTGGTCCGAACCGGCCGCGCGCCGAGCCCTTCAAGATCTGATCGAAGCTCGCGCCACGACCGAGGAGTTCTGGCGCTCACCTCGCCAGCTCCTCGTCCCCCACGTAAGCACGGAGGGCGTCCAGAAGCGCCTCGAAGGAGACCGCTTCGTCTTTTCCAGTTCGGCGCAGCAGATCCGCATTGACCTCGATGAGGGCGAGCACATCGGGGTCTGCGGTCGTCTTCCGCAGCCGGAGGACCTCCGCCCGCAGGCGCGACGGGGCGTTCAAGTGCGCGAGCGCCTTCAGCGCACGGACGGCAGGCGGCAGGTGCCCGTCCGTCAAGTGAATGCCGGCGCGCCGCACCAAGACTTCAGCGAGGACCTCGTGCAGCACGGGGCCCATCCGCGGAATGTTCGGCCGCGAGCAAGCCGCGTAGAAGAACTCGACCCCGAGCCGAGAGGCAGCGTCTTTGTCGGCGGCCGAGATGCGCGTGACGACTTCGACGCCAACCTCGACCCAGAGCGATCGGGAGCCGAGCTTCGATGCCCACCACGTCGCGGTCACCGATGCGACACCGCGCGAGTCGACCCGTTCGAGCGCAAGCTGGAGCACGTCACGACGAGACGTACCGAGTTCCTCCAGCCTATCGAGGAGGCGCCCTGCAACGTCCGCGTCTGACGCACGAAGGCTTGCCGCACGCAGGTACGGGCACAGAGAGGCTGGGATGCTACTCAGCGAGCCCCAATCGGCGGCATCACGAGCCTTGCTGGCTGCTGCCGTCACGTCCTCATCGTCGATCAACCAGGCGTGCCTCCTGCGAAGCTCGACGAGGCCAGAGACCGGCAAGGCTTGGGCGAGAGTACGAAGCGCAGAACGGGTCGGCTCATTCTGCAGCTGAGGGGCAGCGTGGACCCACGACAACGCCTTGTGCAGGTCGCCCGCGGCGATGACGGCCGCATGATGAGCCGAAATCCTGCTGTCTGCCCGGGGGCCGGCCAGGACCTTGAACGCGGAGACGGACTCCTGGGTTGGCCACTCAGGGAGCGGAACCTCAAACTCCACCTCACCGGCGGCGTTCGCGAGTCCAAGGCAGTCGGGCATCTCCCAGAACACGCCGGAATCGAGCATCAGCGAGACGATGCGACGCGCACGCAGCTTCGAGAGCGGCAGGGCGGCCAGGCGTTTGGCGATGTCTGGGGCCGAGAGCTTGAGCCGACGAGCCGCAGCTGCATACCGCTCGTCGAACTCGCCGTCTGCGTTGTCGGGGAGGCTCGTTCGCGTAAACCAGCCCGTCCAACTTCGAGGGTGGATCGCCTGAAAGGCTTCTTGGACCGAATCACCAACCGGCTTGAGCCCGAGAAGAGCCGCGTGCTGGAGCGCTGCATTGAACTCCTTCTCGAACGACACTTCCGGCGGCGCTCCGTCCAACAGCCGGAACAAGATTGGCCATGCCTCCTCCGGCTTGTGGGTCCGGCTTACCACCTCGAAAGCCCACGGGGCCGGCGATGGCGTGTTGAGGCTCATCATCGCCACCACGTCTCGGATCGATGCGTCGCACTCCCACCAGAGGCTCGACCAGCGAACGCCACGCGCAGCAGCGTCGAGGATCCGGCGAACACGCCAAGACCTGGATACCTCACTGGGCCACTCGCCGACGGCGTCCACGAAGTACTTCGTGGTCGCGTGCTCGGTCGCCGGGATCTCCGACAGGAGCGGGATCTGCCCGAACACGTCGTCCGGCGTGCCCAGGCTGCTCAGGAGCTTCGTCTCCCTGAGCATCCAGATCGCGTAGAGGCGGGTTGCGGGATCTTGCGTAGCGTGCCGAAGGGCGGCGCGCAGGGCGTTGTCGTCACGACGATGCGCGAAGATCCGCGGCGTGAGCAAAGGGAGCGTCTCGCCGGTCCGGATCTCGGACGGCGGGTAGGCGTTCCCGTCGACGATCCGAACCTCGCGTTCGAGCACGCGACCGAACATCTCGCTTGCGGCGCTGGCGACGGCCGCGATGCGCAGCCAGTGCCATGCCTCCATCTGCGGCTGGAGGCGCTCGATGATCTCGTCCCGCGCATCGTCGTCGTTCACCGACTTGAGCGCGGCCGGGAGGAACAACACGCCCGGCAGGTCGAGGTTCACGGTGTCGATCACCCGGTCCACGACACGCGACGTCGGCCTTCCGTCGGCGCCAACCGGAACGCTCTTGGAGAGCCAACTCAGGAGCGTGTCGGCCCCGAGCTTGGTGAAGTGGAGCCGGACGAAAGACTCGGCGTCCATACTGAGGTGGTCGGCTTCGAGAAGCCGAATGATGGTTCTCTCGCCGCCGATCACGGCGACAAGGTTCTGGATCTGCTTGTTCGTCACGAGGACCTCGTGCAGGGCATCGCCCCAAGCAAGGTGTCTCTTCGTTCCCAAGCCCAACCGGGCTCCTTGCCACGAACGTCGCTCGGCGGGTGGGTGGCAGGCCGTTCCCGCGCCGACTGACGCTCACTGTACGAGCCCTTAGGTCGATGTCAAATCGGGGACGCCGCTCGTGGCCCAGCGGACGAGCGTCGAGCGGACGTTCTCTGTCCGGCGCCGATGTCGGAGAGGTTGCGCGAACAGGACTGCGCATCCAAAGCAAGGGGATGGACCTCGGCCTGCGCCGGCGCTCGATTCGTGGCCCCGACGACGAGGCTTGGCGATGGTCCCGCGTCCTGTACGCCTACCTCCACCCAGAGACCTCGGTTCCGCTCTACGTCGGGAAGACATGGGGGACGACCGTGCGGAGCCGATGGGATGCCCCCGACAAGCTCAATGGTGTCTGGCCTTACCTGGAGCGGCTCGGCATCGATCGCCACCAGCTGGTTGTGGGCGAGCCCGAGTTCGCGGCACGGCTCACCCATGAACTGCTCGCCGACGTCGAGAGCCTTCTGATCTTCGCGATGCAACCGGTTGCGAACATTGCCTCGCGAGCGAGTCGCATCTCGCGCCCTGGCCTGATCGTGCGCAATTCAGGGGCAGTGTGGAGGGGACCTTTGCAGATCTGGGACGGCGTGAGGTGTGACGGACGGAGCCGCCGTCGGCGCTGACCCGAGGAGAAACGGCGATGGGGATGGCGATTCGTTTGCCCCGCACTGGGGGGCTCAAGTCCTTTGAGCATGCGCTCTACGACCCTCGCTGCACCGGCGAGGTCATGGAGGCGCTCTGCTTCTTCGCGGATCGCGCTGCGAAGGGTCGGATCGGATTCGTCGAAGGCTTCCCGTTCGACAACCTCTTCTTCACGACTCTCCAAGCGGCCGGGATCTGCGAAGGGGTCCGCCTCTACCGGCACGCCCGCAGGGTCGAGGAGAGCACGGTCGACGGGCCAGCAAGAGTCGGACGCCTCGTCAGGGACCTGCTCGCGCGGAAGAACTGGTCGGACTACCTCGCCGCCGAGAGCACGCTGACCATGGCGTCGGGACTCGTGAGGCAGGGGCATGCGGTCGAACTCGTTCCAGAGCACCGACTGGAGAAGCGCCCGGACCTCCTTCTGCGAGCAGGTGATCGGTCGGTCTACATCGAGATGAAGGCGATGCATGCCAACAACGCCGCCTTCGAGGACTTCTCGCAGCGACTCACGGACAAGAGACTCCTTCCGGGGCTCGCCGGAGACATCGCACACGTTCCCGACACTGAGGCGGGACGCATCGCTCTCGTCGAACAAATCGCTGACGTCGTGGGCCGCGGAGGGCTCCTCACCATCCCCGCGCTCGGCTGGGTGGCTCCGGCCAACGAGTCCTCCCACATGTTCGTCATGGGAAGGGTCCCGTGCGATCGATGCCGACTGGTCAAGAAACTGCAGCCGAATGTGCGGAACGGACGCTTGGAGGAGCCCGACTACGGCCCGCGGTTGAACTTCGGTGACGGGGTCAAGGTTCTGGTGGTTCGCACGGGCCAAGCGTTCTTTGGCGCGAACCGGGACCAACTCCTGTCCTGGTTCGACCAGGTGCGTCTTGTACTGCGGACGCAGGGCGCAACCTTCTCGGTCTTGGTCTACGAGGACAGTCCACCGCTTCGAAGCTTTCGTTCCGATCAGGATGGCGTTTCCCTCGTCGTCGGGGTCGATCCTGACGACGGGTATGGGCGCATCGTCGCCGTCATCGACAACCCTCTCCACGAGGTACCGAAGCTGGACGTTGAAGAACGTCGGGCGCTCATCCGCGCGCTCGTGCTGGTGCCGACCCCGCCCATCGTTCCCGGCTGACTGCTTCGAGGATCCTGCCAAGCTCCAACGCAGGCGTTCATCGGCGAACGTCGAGCTGCAGGGCATTGAAGCAGGCCGGGGGTTCCGGGGGAAACGCCGCGGGGAGAATTGGACGCATCCGTGTCTCCGCGCACCCACCTACCCCGGGGTTCGGACCACCGGATTCTGCGAGCTGCTCGACGCGCACAAACCTTGCTGTGTCCCGCATTGTGCGCGCTACCACTCTTCCCCTTCTCGCGTTCGCAGCGGTGCTCCTAACGGGCTGCCAGTCACGCCACGAGATCGCGAAAGCGGCTCCCGAGGATGTGCCCACGTTGGACAAGGCAGACTCAGGCGCGGCCGTTGCTACCTGCCTTGAAAGCTGTCGGCATGGCGTCTGCTCCGAATGTCCGACGGCCGATGTCGCCATCGGTCCTGACCTCTCGTGGCTGTATACCCAGAGCGTCACGCTCGCGGCTGAGCACCTCGTCTGGGATTTGGCAGGGGAGCGCCTCTCGCATCGCAACCTGTGCACCGAAGTCACCACGCGGATCGACTGCGGGTCGGACGCTTGCGTCTACTGGCACGTGACGCCCAAGGCGCTCCTCTACACGACCGAGAAGGGCCTCCGGCGGTGGGTCGATGGGGTTTCGCTGGAGGCCTCCCAAGCGCGCATCAGCGGGCCCTTTCGTGTCACCGATGACGGGCGTGTCTACCACACGGGCTATTGGGAGGATCGCCTGACGCTACCTGGCAAGATGGGGGTGTACTTCGACGGGCCGCACAGGAAGGCAGGCAGCGCCTTCATCACGGAGGATTCCACCGAGGATTTCGTCGTCGATGGCGTGCGCGCCTGGTACCTCGACGGCAAGTCGATCATGCGCGTCGGTCCCGACGAAAAACCAGAGCGGGTCTTCGACGCGGGAGCTGGCACCGCGCCCGGTCCAATCGCATACGCGAACGGCACGCTGTTCACCATCACGGGTGACTCGCTCCACGTTGTCGACCCGACCCCACGCGGCCCCGTGTCTATTCAAGCGATCCGCGACGGCAAGGCCGAGACGATCTTCACGACTCCCCTCGGCGCTTCATGCTTCGCCGCGAGCCGCAACGGGGCCGTCCTGTGCCTCGACAGCGACCTCGTGTTCGTCGACTTCTCGACACGGACGTCACGCGTGCTCTTCAAGATCGATCCGCCACGGCGAGAGGGACTCGGTGGACGGGACCTGATGACGAAGGTGGCCCTATCCGACGATGGCGGACTGGCCTGGTCGGTGCCGTCCGACATGCCGCGGTTCATTCACGTACGCCGCCCACCCAGGGCGTCGGCGTGTGCCGCGCGCTGACGATGACTTTCGTCTGCCACGCGCATTCTCGTTTCGAGCGGCGGCCGTGTACGTGAGCCAGGCGCAACTATTCGCCGCGGTCGGTCCAGATCATCTCGGCGTCGCCACGCATTACCAGTCGCGCAAACGGTGCGAAGGCGTCATCGTCGAGCGGTCGGTTCGCGTGCGGGTTGTGAACGACGCGGATCGCCGGCTCGACCCAGCACTGTGCGTCGGGATGCCAAGGGGCGCGCAGCACGCGCGCGATCTCCGCTTCGACCGCTTCGAAGTCGCCCCGCTCGCGTGCCTCCGCGACACGCCCCGCGTCGAAGGGGGCGACGGGAGCGCGCTCCGCGAGCCCTTCCTCGATGGTCACGACAGCGCTGACGCGCTTGTGATCAGGCTCGCCCAACAGACCGTCACGTCGACGCCGCCGCATCAAGCGACCATCCGGCCGAAACTCGGAACGCGTCGGGGATACAGGGCCGCCCGTCTCTGTGCTCACCTCCCACGTGATGACCGGTTGCCCGATTAATGCTTCGACGAGTTGTGACCGGTCGACGTGCACGGGCGTCGCGAATGTTGGAGCGATCACGACGACGTTGACGGCGTCATCGGGGAGTTGGTCGGCCGCTTTCCGAACGCACTTCGCGATTGTGTCCTTGTCATCGAATGACCAGACGCCCGACACAGGGGTCTCCATTCCCTTCGGTGCCTTCACTTCGACGCGGAAGCGTGGCCGACGACAACTACATTCTCGCATCAACGACAATTACATCTGAGCATCCGTCTCCTTGGTTGACTGCTTCGGCTTCGTAGTTGTCGTCGTGCTCGTAGTTGTCG
>JALHOE010000021.1 GCA_022843175.1 Deltaproteobacteria bacterium | reverse complement strand
CGTGGGGGAGTGCACGGGCGCGACGGGGGACGGCGCGACCGCGACCGGCGGCTGCTCCTGCTTGAAGATCGCCGCGAGCCGCCCGGTGCTCGCTGCCCACGCCGTCGTGCCGACGAGGACGGCGGCGATGGGAAACGCGAGGGCGAAGAACCGCGCGCGTCGCTTCTTCTGGACGCGGACGCTCTCCATGACGCGCGCGCGGGTGCGCGCGAGCTCGTTGTCGCGCGGCTCCCCGGCCTCGCGGAGCGCGCGCGTCGCTCGTTCGAGCAAATCGTCGCTCATCGGATCCCCCTCTTCTCGAGCTCTTCGCGAAGCTTCCGTTTGGCGTGAAAGACGCGGGTGCGGATCGTCCCCTCGGGCGCGCCGACGATCTCCGCCGCCTCGCGCGAGGTGCGGTCCTCGACCTCACAGAGCACGAAGGCGACCCGCTGCTCGATCGGCAGCTCGTCGAGGGCCAGCGAGAGCGCGCGGGCGAGGTCCAGGCGAATCGCCTGCTGCTCCGGCGTGCCCGACTCGTTCTCGGGCTCGAGCGCGAAGCGCGACATCGCCGCGCGCCTTCGCGACGCGCCGCGGACGTGATGGCGCGCGTGATTGACCGCGATCGAGATGAGGAACGTACGCAGCGACGAGCCGCCCTCGAACCGCTTGATCGCGGAGGAGAGGGTGACGAAGACCTCGTGCACGAGATCCTCTGCGGCCGCGTCCTCGCCGACGAGCCGCCGCGCGAACGCGAGCACCGCGCTCGCATGGAGATCGTACGCCTCGCCGATCGCGCTCGCCTCGCCACGTCGCAGTCGGTCGATCAACCCATCGGTCGCCACGGGGGCGGTGAAGGTAGCGTACCGGGGTGTCGCGCTCATGAGGTTCGACCCCTGAGTGCCCGGCCGCCGGGAAAGTGTTCAGCCCCTGTTGGGGCCCCGCGCCATCACCCTGATTTTCTTATGCTTTCACCGAGCTCGCCTACTTGCAGCGGATCACGCCCTTGGTGATCGCCGCCTTCGACGCCTCGCCGTCCTCGCCCCCCGGCGCCGGCGGGTGGTCCCGCGACTCGACCTCGTGATCGCGGAAGCCGTCGGCGACGCACACGCGGTGGGCGTAGTCGTCGAAGCCCTTGTCGACCGCCTCGTGCTCGTTGTCGAGGCAGCCCTCGGTGCTGCCGCCCCCGCCGCAGCGACAGTAGACGTCGTAGACGCCCGGCGACGTTCGCTTCGCCTTGCAACCGCTGATGCCGAGCGGGTTCATGTCGTTGAAGTCACCCGCGTTGCGTTGCGTGACGGCGTGCGAGTTGAAGTACTGCGTGCCGAGCATGCAGCCCGAGAGCAGCGCGACGGCGACAGCGACTCGCTTCATGTCCGGAGGATGAACGATCCGACGTCGCGCGGGAACGACATGCCCGATGAAGCGATGGCTCGCGGTGGCAACGTTCCTCTTCTCGATGTCCGCGCGCGCCGACGAGCTCGTCGCGCCCAAGCTGCTCACCGACAGCGCGGCGACGTATCCCGCCGGACACGGCGAGACGGCGAGCGTGGTCCTCGAGCTCACGATCGGGATCGACGGAGCGGTGAGCGACGCGAAGGTGACGACCTCCGGCGGCGACGACTTCGATGCGGCTGCGATCGCCGCAGCCAAGGGGTTGGTGTTCGCGCCGGCGACGCGGGATGGACAGCCGATCGCTGCGAAGATCCGGTTTCGTTATGAGCTGTCGCCGCCGGCGAGTTCGACGCCGACGCCGACTCCGAATCCGACGCCTCCGACTCCGACTCCGAATCCGACGCCGACTCCGACTCCGACTCCGAATCCGACGCCGACTCCGACTCCGACTCCGACCCCGGCTCCGGTCGTCGAGGTTTCGGTCGAGGGCGCGAGGCCGCCGCGCGAGCCGACCAAGCACGTGATCGAGGGGGCGGCGCTGCGCAAGACGCCGGGGACCAACGGCGACGCGCTGCGTGCGGTGGAGAACCTACCCGGGGTCGCGCGTCCGCCCGGCGGCTCCGGCTTGCTGATCGTCCGCGGCTCGGCGCCGCAGGACACGATGGTGTTCGTGGACGGCACGTGGGTGCCGGTCATCTATCACTTCGGCGGGATCTCGTCGGTGATCCCCAGCGATCTGCTGCAGAAGATCGATTTCTACCCGGGCAGCTTCTCGGCGGAGTTCGGGCGGGCGATGGGCGGCATCGTCGACGTCGGGCTGCGTTCGCCGAAGAGGACGCTCGGGCTCATCGCGCAGGTCGATCTGCTCGACGGTCGGGTGATCAGCGAGGGGCCGCTCTCGGCGCGCACGCGGGTGCTCGTCGCCGGTCGTCGCTCCTGGGTCGACGCCTGGATCGGCCCCTATCTGCGCACGGCCAGCACCGACCTGCGCGTCGCGCCTCGCTACTACGACTTCCAGGCGATGCTCGAGCACGACGTCTCCGAGCGGACGACGGCGCGCGCGACCTTCTTCGGCTCCGACGACCGCATGGCGCTCGTCGTCGACGGCCCCGCCGCCGCCGATCCCGCGCTCTCCGGCGTCTTCGCCCAGCGCTACACGTTCTGGCGCGCGCAGCTGCGCACCGACAGCCGAATCAACGACGACGTCCGCTTGATCACCATGGCGTCGTACGGCCACGACGCGCAGACGGTCACGCTCGGCTCGAACCGGGTCGACATGTTGCTCGGCATCGGCAATTTTCGCGCGGACGTGCGCGCCAAGCTCGCGCGCGGAGTCACGCTGATCGCGGGCGCCGACGTGCTCCTCGCGCGCTACGACGTCACCGTCCGGTTTCCGCCGGTGCCGACCGAGGACACCCCCGGGCCCTTCTTCGGGCGGCCCTCGCGCGAGGTTCACGGCGAGGGGAGCAGCCTGCGACCGGCGCTGTACGCGATGCTCGAGCTCGCGCCGCTGCGCGGGCTGAAGATCCTCCCCGGCATCCGCGCCGACTTCACCCCCGACACCAAGCGCGTCGATCTCGATCCGCGCCTGTCGGTGCGGGCGCGCGTGACCGAGACGACGACCCTCAAGGGCGCCGTCGGCGTGTACCACCAGCCGCCGCTCCAGGAGTCGGTGCGGCCGTGGGGCGACGGGACGCTGCGCAGCAACCTCGCCTACCACGCGAGCGCCGGCTTCGAGCAGACCCTCGGTCCGTTGGAGCTCTCGGTCGAGGGCTTCTACAAGCACCTCCGCGATCTGATCATGCCGCGCGCGGCAGAGACGACGACCGAAAGCGGCATCGCCTACGACAACGGCGGCTCGGGGCGCGTCTACGGCGCAGAGGCGCTCCTCAAGTGGAAGCAGGGCGGACGCTTCTTCGGCTGGGTCGCGTACACGCTGTCGCGCAGCGAGCGCCGCGATGCGCCGGGCCAACCGCTCCACCTGTTCCAGTACGACCAGACCCACATTCTCACGGCTGTCGGCTCGTACGAGCTCGGCCGCGGGTGGACGCTCGGCGGGCGGTTCCGCTTCGTGAGCGGCGCGCCGTACACGCCGTACCTCGCGGGCAACGTCGACCTCGACGCCGGCGCCTACGAGCCGAGGGTGGGCGCGCCGTACTCCGCGCGCGTCGCGCCGTTCCATCGGCTCGACGTGCGGCTCGAAAAACTGTGGCACTTGGGAGGTTCCAGGGTGAGCGCATATCTCGACGTGCAGAACGTCTACAACCGGGCCAACCCGGAGGGCCTGCAGTACAACTTCGACTACTCGCGGAGCTCGGTGGTGGGCGGCTTGCCGCTCTTGCCGATCGTCGGGGTGCGGGGGGAGCTGTGATGCGCCACGCGTTGACGCTCGCCGCCGTCCTCGCGGTCGGCTGCTCCAGTCCGTTCGATCCGGGGTCGCGGATCACGCGCACGCGACTGCTCGCCGTGTCGGCCGACCGGCCGTTCGCGCGCGTGGGCGAGACGGTGACCCTCGACGCGCTCGCGCTCGATCCCACGGGCCGCCCCCTCTCCTTCGGGTGGGCGACGTGCACGCCGCCGTCGCCGACCGTGGCCGCGTGCCTCGCCGCGATCGATCCGAGCACGGTCACCATCGGCCCCGCGCGGCACTCGATCGTCGCGACGGCGAGCTACACCGGCGTCGCGGTCGCGGTCTGCGCGGGCACGCTCACCTTCGACGGCGGCTTCCGCTGCACGGACTCGCTCGACGTCGGGGTCAAGCGCGTGCTGATCCGCGAGGAGCGCAACGACAACCCGACGATCGAGCGGCTCACGTTCGGCGACGCGGAGTGGTCGGGAGTGCCGGTGGTCGACGCGTGCGACGAGGACGACTGCCCACAAAAACACCGCATCCGCGTGACGGTGGGTCGCGCGGAGGCGGGCGAGAACGCGATCGTGCAGTTCTACTCGACCGAGGGGACGTTCTCGTCGGAGGTCCGCACGATTGGCTCGCCGGAGACCGACTGGGTCCCGCGGCGCCGCGCGGCGGGCACCACGATCACTTTTGCGATCGTGGTGCGCGACGACCGCGGCGGCGTGAGCTTCACCACCCGCACGGTGCGGGTGCGCTAGGACGCCGACGCGTTGCAGAACAGCGGGCGGCGGAGCTTCTTGCCGTCGACGGTGATGTCGACGAAGGCGCCGCCGGGGAACGAGAGCGAGACGTCGCGCTTCGGCGAGTCGAGCGTGACGGTGCCGCCGTTGGGGCAGCCGCCGAGGCCGATGCCGCAGCGCTCGTAGCCCTTGATCGAGCGCGACCACTCGCGCGCGCCGATCGAGCTCGTGGAGCTGCCGTTGCGGGTGATGCACTTGCTGCCGGTGTCGTAGGTGACGACGTAGTCGGCGTTGTGCTTGATCGCGTTGCCCTTCGCGGTCGTGCCGGTGAGCACCCCCTTGCGGGTGCGGGTGATGACGTCGCCGGCCCTGCTGTACTGGATCGTGACGGTGTGATCGATCGTCGCGCCGTCGATCTTGAAGCCCTTGGTGGCGTGCACCACCTGCGGCCCGGTCGCGAGCTTGGTCCACGTCGAGGTGACGGTGCCGTTGAACGAGCGCATGCCGTAGGGGCCCGTGCAGTTGGTGAACACGTGCGTCACGACGTTGGCGGCGCGGGTGCTCACGATGCAACCGGCGGGCTTGAAGAAGAGGCCGGCGTTGAGGCGCGACTTCTCCGCGGCGTCCTCGGCGGTCATCGACGGATCGACCGGCGCGGCCGGGTCGCTGGGCAGGGCGCCGCTGAGCGACTCCTCGATGCCGACCTCGGCGCTCTCGTCCGTGGTCTCGAGCTCGCCGTTGTCCGACACGAGCGCGGACGCCTCCGAGTCCAACCCCTCGGTGTCCGGACCGGCTTGGCCACCGCAACCAACAACGAGGCCGAGAGCCAGGGCGGGGAGCAGGAAGAGCGAAGTGCGCATGGGAGACCTCCGTGGATAATCAGGATGAGTTGGTCTACAGGTGACCGCCTCGACACCCAAAGGAATACGCACGAACCGCCAGCAGCCAAGTGCCACGCGAAACCTTCCGTATACACCCCGCATACGCCTGCCCGCCCCCGGGGTAATGCGAGGGGCATGAGCGACGAGATCCTCCTCGACGAATCGAGCGCCTCGTCGCAGAGGTGGTCGCTCCGGATCGAGGCGATGGGCGACACGATGCGGGTGCGCTCCACCGGCGGGCCGCTCGGGGTCCGAGACCGCGAGGTCATCTTTCCCGCCGCCGCCCGCAAGGCGCTCGTCGAGACGCTGTTGGCGATGGCGCCCGACGACCTCTGCGACGACGCCCGCGCCGCCCGCGTCGGCTCGCGAACCCACCGCCTCGCGCTCGGAGACCGGACGATCCGCTATCTGCCGGAGGACATCGACGAGGGCGTCGTGGCGGGCGAGGCGGCGCTCGAGCTCCGCGCGCTGCGGGCGACGCTGCTCGAGATCGTCCGCGCGCAGCTAGAAAACGTCGCTGGCGAAGCGTAGGGCGATCGCGCGGTCGCCGCCGTCGATGTGGTGGACGAGGATCAAACCGTCGCGTTCGCGTCCGTTCCGATGCACGTTGTGGACGCCGGTCCCGTCGGTGTACGCGCGGCCGAAGATGCGCACCCGCGCCGCGCTCGACAGCTCGGTCGCGAGCCTCGTCACGAGCGCGTCGCGGCCGAGCGCCTGGTAGTCGGCCGAGGGCGTGCCGAGATCGCGCGTGTAGTCGAACGGAGCCACCGCCCAACCCTCGGGCGGGAGCGCACCGGCCGGCAGCTTCTTGCTGTGAATCGCCAGCGGCGCGCCGAAGTCGGAGTCGACCGTCACCGCGACGTCGTACCGCTTGTCGGCGACCGCGATCTGCAGGTGCAGGTGATCGGGATCGGTGGGACAGCTCTTGTCGGTCGGCAGCACGACGGTGACCAGCTCACCCTCGAGCGCGCCCCACTCGTCGAACGGGAGATCGCGCGCGAGGGCGGCGCGCTGGACGCAGGGAAGGCGCCGCACCGGAAAGGGCGAGGCGTCGGCCGCGACCGCGGTGTCCTCGACCGGCGCGGGCCCGACCCCGGGAGTCACCGTCGGTTCGCTCGCACATCCCAGGAGAAGGACCGCGAGCAACGCGCGCTTCATCTCGCACAGGTTAGCGCAAACCCCTTGCCGGCCGGGCCTCTCCGCGCGAAAGCCCGCTTCGATGCGTCTCGCACCCATCCTGCTCGCGGCCGGCGTCTCGCTCGCCTCCACGCGCGCGCACGCCCAAGAGGCCGCCCCCCCGAGCGGAGCAGCCGCGCGAGCGCCGCGTCCGTTCGGCGACGTTGCGCTCTCGCTGGTGGAGCGCTTCGGCTACCTCGCGATCAACAACGCGCCGGTCGGCAAGTCCGGCGTGGTGCGCGGCGCGGGTCTCGAGCTCCGCTACATGATGCCGATCGGCTGGGGCGCGTACTGGCGCTACGTGAGCACCGCGAGCTCCAACGGCGACCGTTTCGAGTGGTTCCAGGGCGAGTTCGTCGCCGGCATGTCCAAGCGCCTGTTCGCCGTGGGGCGCACCGATCTGTGGAGCCCCCGCGCGTCGGGCCGCTTCGACTTCGGCGTCGGCTACACGCAGGTCGGCACCCACGAGAGCTGCACCAAGAGCTTCGCCCCGTTCGGCACGAGCTGCGTCACGGGCCCCAATCGCCCGGTCAACGTGCAGGGCGACGCGCTCGTCGTCGAGGCCCGCTTCGGCGCAGACCTCGCCTACGGCCCGCTCTTCCTCGGCCTCGACGTCGGCGCCGCCGCGTACACGAACATCACCACCGGCAGCAACAGCCGGTCGCTGCCGGCGTTCTTCCTGTCGCCGAGCGGTCAGGTCAAGCTCGGCGTCGGTCTGCCGTTCTGAGCAAGAGCGCGATCGCCACCAGCATGAGCCACGCGCCGCCGCCGCGCGCGCCGTAACTACACGCCGAGTTGGACTCGATCGGCGAGCCGGGCAGCCCCGTGGGCAGACCCTCGGCCGGCCCCTCGTAGATCGCGCTGTCGGCGACCTCGCCCGCGTCGCCGGTGGGATCTTCGGGGCCAGGGGTGGTGCCGGTGTCTGTGTCGACGGGCGGCGTCGTCATGGTGTCGGTGACGGCGCTGTCGGTCGCCGCGTCCGCGGGCGGCGCGTCGGGCGGGCCCGCGTCGGGCGGCGCGACGACGGCGGGGAGGATCATCAGCGCGTTGGAGACCGTGCGCTCCTTGCCCGCTTCCATCGGGACGTTCTGCAGGCCGCCCTCGCTGCCGACCCACAGCGCCGATGCCTGCGTGCCGTCCAGGTAGAGCGCCTGGTACGCGGCGAACTCGTTGAACACCAGCAGCAGATCGGCGCCGGTCATGCCCTGCGCGGTGGGCCGGCCCGCGTCGACCGTGACGAGGATGAGCGTCTTGCCGGTGCTCGTGATCCCCACCGCGGTGCGCGCGCTGCGGGTGTTGATGCTCGCCGGAACCGTCCACGGGCCGGTCGATTTTCCGTCGCGAATCAGCCACGGCCTGCCGCTCACGCCGTCGGTCGCGAACGAGGCCACCGCGGGCCAGGGGCCCGTCAGCTTGCCGGTGTTGTCGAAGATGCTCGCGCGCCCCGGGCCGAACGCGATCGACGCGTTGCAGCCCGACCACGCCCCCGTCCAGAACGCGCCGCCGTTCTGCAGCGGGCCGCAGGGGAGGAACTCGGCGTTGAACATGCTGCCGTTGACGGCGACGTGCGCGCCGTAGGTGGCACCGAACCACGACGTCGTGTGGTTCTTGTCGAGCTGCTTGCTCGTGGCGAAGCGGAGCGCCGGGTTCGCGAGCTCGGCGAGGAGCACGTGGTAGTCCTGCTGCGCGCCGCGCACCGAAACGTTCCAGCGATGGATGTGCGTAACGCCGACGACGGGGGTCGTCTTGGTGCTGTCGGCGGCCGCGTCCGTCGCCCACAGGGCGAGAGCGAACGCGACGGCGGCGCGGAGGCGCATGCCCCCAGCTTACTCCCGCCGTCCGTCGAACGCTCTTGGTGCGCCCCCGTTCAACACACAAGTGGGGCCAGGGAGCGACTTGTGTTCAGCGGCGACGGCGACGCGAGGCGATGGCCAGCGCGACAGTCGCGAGTCCGAACGCCGAGAGATCGCGCGTCGATCCACCGGGCGTGGTGCAGCCGCAGTCCCCTGCTTGGTCCTCGGTGGCGACCGGGTTCTCGTTGTCTCCCGTCGCGTCGGCGATGGGCGCCCCGTCGGCAGCCGGTACCGTCGCGTCGGGAGGCGGTGTCGTTGCGTCGCCGACCACGACCGCGTCGGGCGCCGCGTCCTGCACGGTGAAGGTGTCCTGCACCACCATCGTGTCGGCCGCGCCGACCTCGGCGACGTCCACCGCTTCGACGTCCGGGACCGGGGTGCCGACGTCCTTCTCGATCTCCTCGGCGTCGGCGACCGGGCCGACATCGAACTCGCCGGCGTCGAGGACCGGCCCGGCGTCGAACTCCGGCGCGACCCCGGACGAATAGCGATCGAAGACGTTCTTGATCATCCGCTGGTAGTTCGCGTCGAGCGGGTTCGGCTTGCCCGCGGCCGAGAAGCCGCCGGTCTTCCACCCGAAGTCGTCGAGCGCCCAGCTGGTGTAGATCGCGCTCATGGCGACGACCTCGGCGCCGGAGGGATCGCGGAACGTCGCCGCGGCGCCCTTCACCGTGCCGTCGGAGACCTGGCGGATCGCGCCGAGGACGGTCTGTCCCGGCTGGCGGAACTTGTCGAACTCCGGCGACGACTTCATCGTCGAGTCGACCTCGTAGCCGAAGACGTTGGCGATCTTGGAGCCGTTCTTCAGCGTGGTGCCGTTGAAGATCCAGTGACCCTCGGCGGTGACGACCAAGTCGGCCCACGGGTATAGACCGCCGTGCATGCCGACGCCCATCGCGTCGCGGATGATGCCGGACGACTGCACGCCGGTGAGCGTCATGCCCGGGCGGCGCTCGTCGATCCCCGCGGCGGTGTCGACCTCGAGGTTCTTCCAGCCGCGCGTGACGAGGCGGTAGTGCGACTTCGCCTCTTCGATCTTGCCCGCGGCCTTCAGCGAGTACGCGAGCTTCTGCTCGGGATCGCGGACCCACGACTCCTTGTATCCGACCAGGGTGCTCGTGCCGCCGCTGCTGCCCGGCTCGAAGCGAACCTGCCACGACCAGGTGTCGCCCGACATGAACAGCATGTTCACGCCGGCCTTGCGCGCGGCGATCGCGTTGTCGAACATCTGCCACGAGACGTACTCCTCGTGCCCCGAGAACACGACGAGCTTGCGACCGGAGAGCAGGCCCGGGTTGAGGTGGAGATCGACGTCGGTCGCGACGGCCATGTCGTAGCCGCTCTTCTCGACCCAGCGGAGCAACGGGTACTCGTAGACGCTCACGTCGGCGGTGCCGCCGCCCACGAAATAGGGGCGATCGAACGACACGCGAACGGCCTGCCGCAGCTCGCCGATCGATTCGCTCGGGTGGGCCTTCGACGAGTTGAAGCCGTAGAAGCTCTTGCCGACCCAGCTCGGGCTGTCGATGTCGCTGGTCGCGGCGCCGGCGGGCCCGGGCCACGCGTTGTAGGACTGATGCGTCGCGGTGCCGACCACGAGGAGGTACGGCATCCTGGCGGCGAGCTTGTCGTCGCGCACGGTGAAGAACGTGAGCGCCTGCTTGCCGGTGCTCGTCTCGGCGCGCGCCACGTAGAGGCCCGGCGTCCAACCCGCGGTGTCGTTCACCGTGACCGTCACCGCCCATCGCGCCTCGGCGAGCCCCGACTTGGCGTCGGGCGTCGGGTACGGCTGGACGAGCGCCGCGTTGCCGGTCACGAGCTTCACCTCGCGCGCGCCGGCGCCGGCGTAGTAACCGAGGCGCATGATGCGCACGTCGTACGTGCTCTTCGAGCGCACCTTGAGGCGCAGCGGATCGCCGGGGCTGATCGACCAATCGGCCGGGTAGATATCGACCTCGCCGCCAAAGCGAGCGGTGCCGTCCGAAGCCGCGGTCCAGCCACCGGACACGCCGGCTTTGGCGTTCTCGTCGGAGATGACACCGGCGTGCGCCGACGTCGCGAGGAGCAGCGTAACGATGGAGGCGATCGAGGGAAGGAGTCGGCGCATGGAGGTAACCTCAGCGACGGCGGCGGAGCGCGGTCGCGGCAAGAGCGAGGGCAGCGAAGCCGACGAGCGCGTAGTCGCGTCCCGTGGTCGTGGCAGTGAAGGCGCAGCCCCCGCTACTCTCCGATGGCGCGGCGCCGCCTTTGTTGCCCGTCGGATTCCCGGGCTGCGTGCCGGTGCCCTCCTTCTCGGGGTCGTAACCCGCGCCGGGATCGGTGCCCGCGTCCTCGGTCGGCTGCGTCGCAGGCGGGATCGGCTCGGCGCCGGTCCACCGCTTGAGCACGTTGCTCATCATGCGATCGAGGCCGGGGTGCGGCGGCGAGGTGAAGCCGCCGGCCCTGGCGGCGTAGTCATCGAGCCCCCACGCGACGTAGATGGCGCTCATCGCGACCACCTCGACGCGCTTTCCGCCGCCGAGATCCTTTTGGTAGTAGCCGGTCGCGCCCTTCGCCAAGCCGTCGGAGACCTGCTTGATGGTCCCGAACTTCACCTGGTTGGCCGGGCGGAACTTGTCGAACTCGACGGTGCCACGCATCGTCGAGTCGACCTCGTAGCCGAACACGTTGGGGATCTTGTCGCCCTGCTTGAGACCGGTGCCCTCGTAGATCCAGAACGACGGCGTATCGACGACGAGGTCGGCCCACGGATAGAGGCCGCCGTGCAAGCCGTTGCCCTTGGCGTCGCGGATGATGCCCGACGACTGCACGCCGGTGAGGATCATGCCGGGCCGGCGCTCGTCGATGCCGCGCTCGGGATCGAACTCGAGGTTCTTCCAGCCGCGGGTGACCTTGCGAAAGTGCTTCTTCGCCTCCTCGAGGTTCCCGCTCTCGCGGAGGCTGAAGGCCTCGCGCTGCTCGGGGTCCTTCACCCACGACTCCTTGTAACCAATGAGCGTCGAGAGCGGCCCGGCCGAGCCGGGCTCGAGGCGGACCTGCCACGACCAGGTGTCGCCGCTGAGGAAGAGGAAGTTGGTGCCGCTGTCACGCGCGGCGAGCGCGTGATCGAACATCTGCCACGTCGTGTATTCCTGGTGTCCGCTGAACGTGACCACCTTGCGCCCCTTGGCGAGGTCGGGGTTCTGGTGGAGATCGACGTCGGTGGCGACCGCGACGTCGTAGCCGCGGCTCTCGAGCCAGCGGAGGAACGGATACTCGTACCCGGCCACGTCTGCGGTGCCGCCGCCGACGAAGAACGGGCGGTCGAACGAGACCCGCACCGCTTGCACGAGATCGCGGATGGAATCGGTCGGGTGCGCGGGCGAGGAGTTGAAGCCGTAGAGGCTCTTGCCGCCGCGATCCATCCCCGGCCACGAGTTGTACGTCTCGTGCGTCGTGAGGCCGATGACGAGCAGGATCGGCAGCTTGTCCATGCCGTCGTCGCGCACGGTGAAGAAGGTCACCGCGTCCTTGCCGGACGAGCTCTCGACGCGCGCGGCGTAGAGGCCGGGCGTCCAGGTGGAGTCGGTGGGAATCGAGACGCTGTCGGCCCACTTGGCCTCGGCGAGACCGAACTTGGCGTCGGCGACCGGGTACGGCTGAGGGCTCGCCGCCTGGCCGGTGACCAACTTGACCTCGCGCGCGCCGCGCCCGCCGTACCAGCCGAGGCGCATTACGCGCACGTCGTAGGAGGCGGTCGAGCGGACCTTCAGCTTGACCGTGTCGCCGCGCGCGATCGACCACTGCGCGGGGTAGACGTCGACGACGCCGTCGAAGCGCGCGGTGCCGTCGTTGCGGGCGGTCCACCCGCCGGAGATGCCCGGTTTGGCGTTCTCGTCCTGAATGATCCCAGCGGAGGCGGTGGCGGAGAAACCGAAGAAAGCAAACGCGAGAGCCGAACCGAGGAGTCGTCGCATGGACGAGCCCACCTCCCAAGGTTCGTGCCAGCGCCGACTGGTCGCGGTTCGCTCAGCGCTACTGGTCGAGGACGGTCAACCGGAAGTCGCGCATTCGGATCTTTCGCGGTTGGAACACGTGTAGCCCCAGTTTCCCGGTGCGCACAAACGTAGCGTCGGTCTTTTCGAACACCAGCTCGTCGTCGACCCACGTCTGTATGCGATCGCCCACCGCGCGCACGCGCAGCTTGATCCACTTGTTGAGTGGAGCCTCGGGGTACTTCGGCTCGACGATCTGCACCCAGTAGGGGTTCTTGCGCATGAGCGAGAGCCGTTTGTCGTGGTGGGTCCCGCGCGTGTACCACTCGAACTGGTAGAACGTCGCGTCCTCGTAGAAGTCCTCGCCGCGCGACCGAAACAGGATCCCCGCCGACGCCTCCACGGTCGGGAAGTACACCTCCACCGACGCGTCGAAGTCCTTCGGCTTGGCGGCCTTCCACCACAGGAGCGACGACGTCGCCTTGCACTCGCAGGAGATCTCGCCGTTCTCCTCGAAGGTCCACTTGCCGATCGCGATCTCCCACTGCTCGCGGCGGAAGGGCCGCGGCGCCTCGGCGACCTCGACGACGTCGGCGATCTCGGCGTCGGTTGCGCCGACCTCGGGCGACGACGCGTCGAGCGAACCGGCATCGATCTGCGCGGGCGCACTCGCGACGCCGGGCGCCGCGTTCGAGGGCTCCGACTTTCGCGGACAACCGAGGCAAAGCATCGCAGGGATGAGCCAGCAGCGCATACGGAGCGGACGCTACCAAGCAGGCGGAACAAGCGACCAGTTCTGGGCCCGCCCCCTTGCTTCTTGCGGCCGGTTCGACCACAGGAGGACCCATTCCCACCCCCCCAGCACCTCCCGCGCGTACTCCCGGACCGCCCGCTGTCGAAGTGACCCCACTTTCTCGGCGTGGCCAAGACGGTAGCGGCCCGCATCGCGCCCGCGATACTCTGACCCCCGTGACGCCCGCGGCCGAAAAGCCCGCGCCCCGTGAGGCGCTGGAGCGTGTTCTGTCGTCGGTGCATGGGCAGCCGCTCGTGATTCTCCTCACGGGCCACCCAGACCCCGACGCGATCGGCGCGGCGCTCGCCCACCAGCGAATCTGCGAGTCCGTCGGCGTGCCGGCCACCATCGCCCACGTGCTGCCGGTCTCGCACCGCGAGAACCGCGCGCTGGTCAAGCTGCTGAACATCGAAATGCAGCAGCTGACCGCCCCGAGCGAGCTCGCCTCCTACAAATACTTCTCGCTGGTCGACACGAGCACGCCCGAGACGAACATCGACCTGCCGGCCGACCTCAAGCTGCTCACGGTCGTCGACCACCACACCCGTGTCGGCGGTCCGCGCGTCGAGGCCCCCTTCGTCGACCTGCGCCCGCACTACGGCGCCACGTGCTCCATCTACGCCGAGTACCTGCAGCAGGGTCTGGCCCCGCTCACCGGCGAGCGCCGCGAGGACGCGCGCATCGCCACCGGCCTGCTCTTCGGCATCCAGACCGACACCGACGACTTCACCAACGCCACCCCCGCCGACTTCGCCGCCGCGGCCTACGCCAAGGCGTTCTGCGACATCGACATCCTCAAGCGCGTCGGTCGCCGCACGGTGAGCGCTTCTGCGATGAACGTGCTCGGGCAGGCGCTCTCGAGCCTCAAGGTCATCCGCGACTTCGCCTACGCCGGCGTCGGCACGGTCCCGCTCGGCGACCGCGACGCGATCGGCGGCGCCGCCGACTACATCCTCATGCGCGAGGACATCGACACCGTGCTCGTGTACGGCATCGTCGAGGACCGCGTCGACGGCTCGCTCCGCACCAACAGCCCGAGCGTCGATCCGGCGGTCTTCCTCCAAACGGCGTTCGGCCGCGACCGCGACGGCAAGCCCTACGGCGGCGGCCGCGCCGACAAGGGCGGCTTCCAAATCCCCCTCGGCCTCCTCGCCGAGTGCGACGACACCGACCGCCTGTGGACGCTGGTCACCGAGATGATCGAGTCGCGCTTGGAGCGCGTCGTCCCCGACATCGAGCGCGAGCGCGAGCGTGAACGGGACCGCGAGCGCGATCGCGAGCGGGACCGCGACCACCGCGACCGCCGCCGCAGCGCCGACGACTAGTATTTCGTCTCGTCGCCGCCGGGGAGCGTGGCGACGACGAGGTATTCGACGTCGTTCTCGGTGTGGTTCACGACGTAGTGCGTGCGCGCGACGCCGGCGGGGAACCCGACGTAGTCGCCGGGGCGGAGCGGACGCGCCTCGCCGTCGAGCACCAACGTGGGCGCGCCGTGGAGCACGTAGACCAGCTCCTCGCTGCGGGTGTGGAAGTGCGGAGACGAGGCGCGGCGGCCGGGTCGCAGGCGCACGTGCTCGACCCGCACGTCGCGGAGGCCACCGCGCGCGGCGAGATCGATCGCCTCGCCGAGCAGCTCCGCCGTGCCACGGATTCGCTGCGCCTCGCGGCCGCCCTCGCTCACCTGCCCGATGCCGATCCGCGCGGACCACTCCGGCCACGCGGCCACGCGCGCCGCGATGAGGTCGACCATCGCGCGGCGCTCTTCGTCGGTGAGCCAGCCGCTCGGCACCGCGCCAACGGCCCGCGCGATCTGTGGGCGGTCGAGCATCATCCGCATGCGCGCGGACTGGCGGGGGATGTCGGTCGCGAAGCGGGTCAACACGTGGTCGAAGAGCACTCGCTCGTTGAGCGAGTCGTGCACCGTGTGCTCGAACAGCAGCACGGCGCCGTGGTCGATCAGATATATATCCTTGTTATGAACCAGTAGGTTCGGGTTCTTGGCGCGCCGGTCGACGTTCATCACCAGGGTGTCGAAGACGACGATCCGCGAGGCGAGCTCCGGCTCGACGGTCGCCGGGACCGACGCGCCCTCGAGGTACACGAACCCGAGGTTGTCGCCGCGGCTCTTCGCGAGCAGCTCCGCGATCTCGGGATCGTCGTGGGTCAGGTGGGCCTCGATCACCGCGCGCGAGGGCACCCGCAGGCCCACCTGCTCGGCGAGCTCGGCGACCACGACCTCGGCGACGAGCGCGCGCAGCCCCTGCCCTGCGCCGCGCAGCTTCACGATGTACTCGCCCTCGGCCGTGGCCACGAGGATCGGCATCGAGCTCGCGGTCCGAATGACCGAGAGCAGCCGCTCGGCCCGCAGCTTCTTCACAGCGGGTTCATCGGCGCCGGGTTGGTGCGCGCCGTGAGCACGTGATCGCGCCAGCGGTCGTGGAGGAACAGGTAGTCGCGCGCGTAGCCCTCGACCGTGAAGCCGAGCCGGCGGAGCAAGTTGCCGCTCCGCTCGTTGGTCGGCATGTAGTTGGCCTCGATGCGGTGGAAGCCGAGCTCGTCGAACACGTAGACGATGGCGGCCTCGAGCGCCTCGCGGAGCAGGCCCGTGCCCTCGTGCGCGGCGTCGACCGAGTAGCCGAGGATGCAGCGCTGGAGGGCGAGGCGAAAGAACTGGGTGAAGGAGATCGCGCCGACGATGGTGTCGTCGCCGGGCCGCGATACATAGAGACGTAATGATGCGTCGGCGAGGAACTCGTCGCGGGCGACGGTGAGGCGACGGCGCCAGTACTCCTCGGTGAAGAAGTCCTCGGCCCACGGCGGCGACACCGGCTCGAGGCGTGGGCGGTTGCGTACGAAGTAGTCGAGCACGCGCGGCGCGGCGGACGGCTCGGGGATGCTGAGCACCGTGCGCGCCGTGGTGAGCCGCGGGATCGCGCGCTGCAGGATCACGGGCGCTCCGCGGGGTAGGCGCCCGTGGAGCGGAGGCCGGCGAGCGACTCGACCCACTCGCGCACCTTGGAGCCCGCGGGATCTTTCCAGCCGAGGGTGTCGAAGCGTTGGATCAGCTGGAGCGCGTGGTCACCCATGCGCCGCTTGTCGGGGAACGCCGCGTGCGCGTCGGCGAGCGCCTGCGCGGCCTTGCGCACGTACCCCTGCGACGCGGCGACCCACGCGCGGGTGAGGTGACGGTGCTGCACCGGCTCGGCTTCGGTGAGCTGAATCTGCTCGCACCCCTCGAGCTCGATCCGCGCCTCGTCGACGCTGCCGCGGAGGAGGGCCTCTTGCGCGCGCAGCAGGCGCGACTCGAGGATGCCCCACGGGTCGCCGAGCTTGGTGTAGAGGTCGAGCGCGTCGTGCGCGTGGCGCGCGGCGGCCGCGGCGTCGTCCTGATCGATCGCGATCATCGCGAGCAGGCGCTCGACGGCGGCGAGGCCGCGCGGGTTCTCGAGCGAGCGGAGCGCCGAGCGGGTGGCGTGGGCGCGGGTCCGGGCGCCGTCGAAGTCGCCGGCGCGGTGGTCGACGTGCGCGAGCGCGACGTCGCACTGCGACAGGCCGAGTCGGTAGCCGATGCCGTCGAACTCGGTGTGCGCCTCGAGGAGCAGCTCGCGCGCGCGCGGCAGCACGCCCTCGGCCAGCTCGATGAGGCCGAGGAGCAGGAGACACTGCGCGCGACCGAGCGGATCGCCGATGGTCTTGAAGCGGCGGGCGCCGCGGTGGAGCGCGTCGCGCGCGGACACGTGGTCGCCGAGGAGGTAGTCGATCTCGCCGATGACGACCTCGCACGTGGCGCGGCCGCGCTCGTCCTCGAGGCGGTCGAAGGCCGCGAGCGCGCGGGCGACCGTCTTACGGCCCTCGGTCGGCTCGCCGATCTCGCTCGCGATGTGGCCGAGCAGCCGGAGCACGTGCGCCTCGTCGCGCTCCTCGCCGAGGGTGACGAAGCTCTTGCGCGCCTTCTGCGCCGCCTCGCGCGCCTCTTCGAACCGCCCCGCGTGACGGAGCGCCTCGGCGCGCCAGCGCAGGTGCTTGGCCGCCCAGTACGGGGACACCGCGGGGGGCGGGTGATTGATGGCAGCATTGGCAGTATCGCCCTGCTTGGCCACGACGTCGAGGCGGCGGAGGTCGAGGAGCGCGAGGTCCTCGAGGGTGCGGGTGGCGTCGCGCACGCGGCTCCATGCCTCCTCGACGTAGTCGAGGAGGAGCTCGGCGGCGGCATCGGCGTCGCCCGCGCGTAGCAGGTTGAGCACGCGGTGGCGCACCACGCGGCGGGTGCCGGCGAGCGGGTGGTGCGCGAGCGCCTCGGCTGCGGCACGGAACACGACGCGGGCGTCGTCGCGCGCGGCGAGCCGGTGGAGGAGGTGCTCCTGCAGGAGCGCGTGCGGGAAACGGAAGCGGTCCTCACCCGTGGCGACGAGGATGTGCGACTTCTCGAGCGCGTCGAGCGCGCCCGCGACGTTGACGCCGAAGCCGCCGAGACCGACCACGTGACCGACCAGGCGGCGGAGCACGTCGCCGCGGAACTCGTGCCCGAGCGACGCCGCTGCCTCGGCCGCCGCGCCGTGGCGCGGATCGAGCGCGGCGATGCGCTCGTCCCACAGATCGGCGGTGGTGGTGGCGCGCCGCGCGAGGGCCTCGTCCTTCACCCGGTAGTGATCGCCGACCAGCTCCAGGCCGCCGCTCGCGGCCCACGCGTGGAGGAGCTGCAGCGCGAACAACGGGTTGCCCTTGCTGCGCATCTGCGCCTCGTGGAGCGCGCGGTCGTCGAGCGGGAGCGATGCACGCAACAGAGCGTGCGTATCGGCGACCTCGAGCGCGCCGACGCGGATCCGCGGGCCGCCGAGCGCGCGGCGCATGTTCTCGATGCGACGCTCCATCGCGCGGTCGGCGGTGAGCGCCTCTTGGCGAGTGGTGGCCGTGACGAGCAGGCGCAGCTTGGGCACCTCGCGCACGATGCGGACGATGCCATCGAAGGTGCCGGGCGGCGCATGGTGACAGTCGTCGAGCCAGAGGAGGATCGGACGATCGCGGCCGATGCGCTCGAGCACGCGGCGGATGACGAGCCAGCGGAGCTCCGGCTCGTCGAGGGTGAAGCGCTTGCCGGTGGGGCCGACCTGGGGGCGGTTGCGGCTGCGCCGGTCCTTGTTGGAGGAGTCGTCTGCCGTCTTGGTGAAGCTCGACGGGCGGAGCCACTCGGCGGTGGCCGCGACCCAGGTCATGCCCTCGTCGTCGTCCTTCTCGATCTCCCACACGTTGATCAGCGCTTGCTCGACGAGGAGCCGGTCGACGCGCTCGAGGCCGTAGTGGGCGAGCACGGCGCCGTTGAGGCCGTCTTGCGGGCCGTTGATGCGGCGGTAGCGAGCGCGCAGCGGGACCATCTTGCCGGTCTCGTGCGAGCGCTCGCACAGCCACTCGGCGATGCGGCTCTTGCCAACGCCCGCCTCGCCGTCGAGGAGCGCCATGCGCGTGCGCGGGCCGTCGGAGGTGCACACCAGATCGACGAGGCGGCGGAGCTCGAAGCGCTCGTGCTGCCTGCCGACCAGCGGCGTGGGGCGGAGGCCGAGCAGCTCCGGCGCGCCGCGCGGCGGGGTGACCGGCGCCGCGGGGTTGATGCCGGCGATCGTGAGCACGTCGATGCGCGTATCGGGGGCGCTCGTCTGCGACGGGAGCTCCAGCGTCTCCTCGCCCTCGAGATCGCGCAGCTCCCCGGCGACCGTCGGCCGCACGTGCTCCCAGCGATTGCGCAGATCGGCCGCGAACTCGAAGCGACGCCACGGGCGCTTGGCGAGCGTGCGGATGACGAGCTCGGCGACATGGGGCGGGACGCCGGCCGGGAGATCGGGCGCGGGGACCGGCGCGCGCTTGTGCATCTGGAGGATCTTCTCCTCGTCCCACTGGGGGTTGCCCTTGTCGTCCTCCTTCATGGCGATGAACGGCGGGCGACCGTCGAGCAGCTGGAAGAGGATGCAGCCGAGGGCGTAGAGATCGGTCGGCGGGCCGACGTGGGGCACCGCGCGGCGGATCTGCTCGGGCGCCATGAAGCCGGGGGTGCCGCCGCCGTAGGGGATGGCGACCTGCGCCTGCTGCGCGCCGTCGAGGCGCGGGTCGTGGCGGTCGCGGAGGAGGAACGCGAGCCCGAAGTCGAGCACGTGCACGCGCGGGTCGGCGTTGACGTCTCCGCCCGTCGTCGTCTCGACGAGGATGTTCTGCGGCTTGAGGTCGCCGTGGATGACGCCGCGCGCGTGCGCGTGCGCGAGGGCGGCGAGCACCTGGTCGACGATCGCCCACGTGATCGGCCACGGCACCGGGCCGAGCTCCATCAACGACCAGAGCGAGCGGCCGGCGATGAGGTCCATCACGAGGTAGGGCGAGCCGTCCTCGAGGACGCCGAAGTCGCGGCCGCGGACGATCGCCGGGTGGTCGAGGGACGCGAGCGCGCGCGCCTCTTGATGGAACCAGAACGTCTCGCCGGTCTTGACGTCGCGGCCGGGGCGGTCGACGCGCTTGAGCGCGACCTTGGTGGAGGTCGCGCGGTCGTAGCAGGCGTAGACGACACCCATGCCGCCGCGACCGAGCTCACGAATGACCTCGTATCGTTCGCCGAGCAATCCGCCGGGCAGAAGGCCGCGAGAGACGCGTTCGCCCGTCATTCGAATGGCAGGTTACGCGACGATGGCTGCCTTGCGCAGCCCGGGCTTCGCCGGCTCGGAGATTGCGCCGGCCCAGTGTCGATCGCGGGGGGCCTTGCGGCGATCGGCGGCGACCATGCGCGGCGCGCAGGCCGCGGCGAGCCCGCGCATCGTGAGACGCATGCGGTTGGCGTCGAGATACCCCTCGGCGTCGAGCGCGCGCACGGTGGCGACGACCTTCGGCGCGGGAGCGGGCACGATCGCCAGGATGGTGCGCAACGAGGCGGGCGAACCGGATTCGGTCAGGGCGTAGACGGCGCGGAGGACCATGCGGGGGAGCGTCGATGCGGGGAGCATGGTGAGATACTTACTAGCAGTGCTGAACGGGGGACCAGTATTTTGCATTACTTTCTGAAACCTCGTGTGATTCTCGCTACATGAGCGGCCCCACCCTCCCCCTCGAGGTCCGGCCGGGCGGTCTCCACCTGCCCGGGTTGGAGCTGTTCCTCGACCCCGAGCGGGCGGTGCCGGCGGCGTTCGTCTCGCACGCGCACGGCGATCACGGCGGCGGGTGGGGCTCGGGGGTCGTCTACGGCTCGCGCGAGACGCTCGCGCTGCTCGAGGCGCGCCACGGCGCGATCGTCGGCGCGCGCGTGATTGACTGGGACGAGAAGGTCGACGTGCGCGGCGCGCAGCTCTCGATCGCGCCGGCCGGCCACATCCTCGGCGCGGCGCAGCTCGTCGTCGAGCATGCACGGGGACGGTTCGTGTACACCGGCGACTACCGCACCGGCCCCGGCGCCACGCACGCCGAGGGCGCGCCGATCGAGTGCGACACGCTCGCGATCGAGTCCACGTTCGGGCTCCCGATGTTCTCGTTCCCCGACCGCGAGGAGACGATGGCCGCGCTCGTCGCGTGGTGCCGCGGCGTACTCGAGGCCGGCGACACGCCCGTCGTGTACGCGTACGCGCTCGGCAAGTCGCAGGCGCTCGCGCACGCGTTGGTGGCGGCGGGCCTGCCGGTGATCGCGCACGGCGCGGCGTTCAAGATCTGCCAGGCCTACGAGGCGCTCGGCGTCCCGCTCGGGATCGCAAGCGGAGCGCTGCGCGCGTACGCCGAGGAGAAGAAGAAGAAGAAGGTGCTCGGCGCGGTGTTGCTCACGCCGCCGCGCACCGCGGGCACGCCGATGATCAAGGGGCGCAAGGGCTTCCGCGCCGCGTACGTCTCGGGGTGGTCGCTGATCGACGCGTCGATCGAGCGCCTGCGCGCGGAGATCGGGTTCGCGCTCTCCGACCACGCTGACTTCGACGATCTGCTCGAGACGGTGCGCGGCTCACGTGCGCGGTTCGTGTACGCGACCCACGGCGAGCCCACCGTGTTCTCGCGGATCCTCCGCGAGCAGGGCATCGAGAGCGAGCCGCGCGAGGTGCGCGCGATCGACGCGGCCGAGGACGCGGTCGAATGAAGCGCCTCGCCGCCGCGCTCGAGGCCACGCGCCTGACCCGCTCGCGGATCGGCAAGGAGGAGGCGCTCGCCGCGGTGTTGGCCGCCGTCGCCCACGACGACGCCGAGGGCGTGGCGCTGATGACGGCGGCGCGGATCACCGCCGGGATGACGCTCGGCCCGGGCGACGCGCGGCCGCTCGGGGTCGGGTGGTCGCTGCTCGGGGAGGTGATGGTCGACGCGGTGGGGTGGCCGCAGTGGGTGTGCTGGGAGTGCGCGCGGCGCTGCGGCGAGCTCGGCGAGGCGTTCGCGCTGCTGATGAAGCGGGTGCCCGGCGCCTCGGCGCGCGGGGGCGTGTCGTTGCTCGAGGTGGCCGCGCTGTTCGACGCGCTCGCGTCGACCGGTCGGCGCGAGCTGAAGAAGGCTCGCCTCGACGCCGCGTTCGCGCGGGCGACGCCGCTCGAGACCAAGTACCTGGCGAAGGTGTTTCACTCGTCGCTGCGGGTCGGCGCGCAGGGCGGCGTGCTCGAGGGCGCCATCGCGCGCGCGTTTCAGCGGCCCCTCGAGGCGGTGCGCGCGGCGGCCGCGATCGTCACCGACCCCGGCGTGGTGGCGGTGCTCGCGCGCGACGATCGCTTGGGCACGGCCCGGGTCGCGATCGGAAGGCCCGTCGCGTTCATGCTGGCGACGCCGCTCGAGACGATCGCCACCGAGCTCGATCCCGCGCTGCACGTCGTCGAGGACAAGATCGACGGCGTGCGCGCGCAGGTGCACAAGGTCGGCGAGCGCGTGTCGATCTTCGCGCGCGGCCTCGAGCGGGTCACCGATGCCTACCCCGAGATCGTCGAGGCGTTCCAGCTCGTGCGCGGCTCGATCGCGCTCGACGGCGAGCTCGTCGCGGTCACCCCCGACCTCCGCCCCCGCCCCTTCCTCGCGCTGCAGACGAGGCTCCGTCGCAAGGAGCCGTCGGCCGAGCTGATCGCCGAGGTGCCGGTCGCGTTCTTCGCGTACGACCTCCTCGCGGACGACTCCGGCGACCATCTGAAGCTCCCGTGGCGCGAGCGCCGCGCGCGGCTCGAGGCGTGGGCCGAGACGAGCGGCCCGCGCACGAGCTTCGTGCTCAACGCGGTGCGCCCGATGGGCGACCTCGATCCGGAGTTCGAGGCGGCGCGCGCGCGCGGCCACGAGGGTCTGGTGCTCAAGCGGGTCGACGCGATCTACGACGCGGGGCGCCGCGGTCAGGCGTGGATCAAGGTGAAGAAGGCCTTCGCCACGCTCGACGTCGTGATCACCGCCGCGCAGGAGGGCACCGGCAAGCGCGCCGGTACGTTGAGTGATTATACGTTCGGCGTGTGGCGCGACGGCGAGCTGGTGAACGTCGGCAAGGCGTACTCCGGCGTGACCGACGAAGAGATCGTCACCCTCACGCGCAGGCTCGAGCGGCTCACGACCGAGAAGTTCGGCGGCACGCGGCTGGTGCGCCCCGAGATCGTCCTCGAGGTCGGGTTCGACGGCATCCAGCGCTCCACGCGCCACAAGAGCGGCTACGCGCTCCGCTTCCCGCGCATCCTCCGCATCCGCGACGACAAGCAGCCCGAGGAGGCCGACACCGTCGCGACGGTGGAGGCGCTCTTCAACAGCCAGCTCGAGACGGGGCACCGCGAGGTCGAGACGGCGGCGGAGCGGAAGACGGCGCGGAGGGTGAAGGCTGCGCCGCCGAAGAAGCAGATGTCTCTCTTCGGGGACGACGAGTGACGGTCGAGGTTGCGCGAACGGCAGAGGAAAGGTAATGAAGCGGCCTCCTGGCTCGGTTTCGTTCTGCCGTCCCCATCGTCTAGAGGCCCAGGACCGCGGCTTTTCACGCCGCTAACACGGGTTCGAATCCCGTTGGGGACGCCACTTTGGAACGGCGAAACAAGCTGATTTCAGCTTGCCTTCGCCCTCGTTGCCGTCAGGTTGCCGTTGGTTTCCAGCGCCTTGATCAGATCGGTCCCCGAACCTGGCGCCAGGTGCGAGTACCGCATGGTCATCGTGATGGAGGCGTGCCCGAGCCAGTCCTGAACCTGGCGGATGGGAACACCGGCGGTCACGAGCTGCGACGCGAACGAGTGACGGAGGTCGTGCCAGCGCACCTTGCGAACGTCCGCACGCGCGGACGCCGAGAGGAGGCGATGGTGCAACATCCAGATCGTGAGGGGCTTGCCCTCCTCGTCGCAGAAGACGTTCGCGCCACGTGAGTGACGGATCGCCTCGAGCGCCTTCTTCAGCGTGTCGGTCATCGGCACCTTTCGCTCGCGACCCGACTTCGTCGGACCGACCACGCCATGCACCGACGAACGCCGGAAGATGATCTTCCGGTTGCGGAAGTCGACGTCACCCCACTCGATCGCGAGCTGCTCCCCTGCGCGTGCACCGGTGTGGAGCGCGAAGACGAACAGCGCGTGCTCTTGCGCATCGCGGGCGGCCGCGATGAGCGCGTCGGATTCCTCGCGCGAGAGGTGATCGAACTTCGAGTCCGGCACCTTCACGCGTGGCAGCTTGGGGATGGTATCGAGGATCTCCCATTCCACCGCCGACGCGAGGATGCGCCGGAGCGTCGCGCGCACGTTCTTCCGCGTCTTCGGTCCGACCTTCTTGGTGAGGTCGGCGAAGAAGCGATCGACGCGCTCGCCACGGATGTCGTCGAGACGCACCAACGCGAAGGCGGGCTTCAAGTACAGCTTGAGGTGCCCCTCCTTCTCCTTGATGGTGGTCGCCCTGTTCCCCGCGGATGCGGGATACGTGGGCAGCCAACGCTCGTCGACGAACTGGGAGAACAGCGGAGCCTCCTTTCGTTTCTGCGTGGGGTTCAGGAGCTCGGCGCGGATCTTCCGCTCGTACTCCTCGGCCCCTCGCCTGGTCGGCACAGGCGAAACCTTCCGGACTCGTTCGCGCCGGCCGTCGGGGTGTTCGTAGTCCACATCCACCATCCAGTACTCTCGCGTCGAGCCCGTTGTCGGGTCTCGCCGCTGCACGCGACGCACGCTCATGGGTTGCTCCGTGAGGTGAGCCGCGACCTTGGCTACGTGACGAAGCGTACCACTTCACCCAATCCGCGGCCGCGGGCTTGCCTACTCCGAGTCGCGCGGTAGAGACGCGGAGATGACGACGGGGTCGTGGCAGCACTACCTCCCGGCCACGTACCTGGCCGGGTTCAGCAGCTCGCCTGCGACGCGCGCGCGAAAGTCCGTGCTGTGGGTTGCGCGTCGCGGCCGCGGATCGCTCTTTCAGCAAACCGCCGAGAACCTCGCTGCGCGGCACAACATGTACACGATCGATGCGAGGTACGCCGTCGGTAGGATGGATCCCAACCAAGTCGATCAGATGTGGGCGCCAGTCGAGGCGAAGCTCGCGACTTCGATCGCGCACCTCGGCGGCTCCGATGCAGTCCCCCTCGGAGCCGACTGGTTCGCGAACCTCGTACAGTTTCTAGCGCATGTATTCGCTCGCGCGGTCGACTTCGCGGCGAGACTACCGAATCGGATCGGCGACACGCCCAATCTGCTCCGCGACCGAATGCTCGACCCTTCAAACGTCAACGTCGCTCGCATGCTCGAGTGTCAAAGGTTGCTGGCGCCGATGCTCGTGGCTGAGTGGGACGTGCTCCATTCAGCCGACGAGCCCTTCCTCACGAACGACATGGGCAGGGTGCCAACCCTGCACGCAGGCCCGCCTCGTCGACTCGGGTGCGTCGTCCCGCTCCGCGCTGATCTGGCTGTCGCGCTCTATCCGGGGAATGGTCCCCGCCTCATATGGGACCCAGGTCGAGCAACCTGGACCATCGCATCGTTGACGCACGTCCTGCTCACGCGCCAAGAAGTGCGGTCATTGAACGCTTCCGTCGCCGGGTACGCGCGCGACGAGGTGTACGGCGGAGATCGCGAGGTCGTAGTCGCGGCCGCTGGCGACTTCTCCTCTGCGCCACGCGTGCACCAACTTGACGAACCGGTGTTCCTCCGGATGTCGCCCCGCGAGGCTCGTCGCAGGGAACATGAGTTTTTCAAGTTTGTGCAGGCCATTTCGTCGGGGCCCTCAGGTGAGCAGGCTAACGTTTCTGGGCTCGCGCTTTGGAACGCGCCGGTGTTTTTCCCCAGCGCTCCGCTTCGCTGACACGACCGTCGTCACGGACTACGCAGCACCGGTCTGAGCGGGACGCTCAGCGGGCACGCAGGGCGCGGAGGAGCTCACGAGCGTTCGGTCGCACGGCGCTCGCCACACCGTCGCGGACAAGTCGTCGGCACTTCATCAAGAACGGGCGATCCCGGTGCTGCGGAATGGCGTCGTCATCGCGTACCGCCGCAACGAGGGCATGACGCGCGTTGTACCGGCCGCTGGCAGCGGGGAAGCGCGGGAGGTCGCGTGCGTTCAGCACGTAGAACCGCGAAGCCTCATGCCGATCGTCCAGCGCGACGCAGACGAAGTGAGAACAAGCGATCGGCCGTTTGCGCGCTCCACCGTGCAGCTGCCAACCCCAGTGCGCAAACCCCGTCCCGAACTCGGACTTCAGCGTCGAGCACTTCACGTCGATGGTCAGCCCCAGTTCAGGCAGCGCCAGGTCCTTGCCTGCCTGGTTTCCGAGGTGGTCGACCTTGTACCCGCAGTCGGCCAACACCTTCCGAACGATGACCTCGCCGAGGAAACCAACGACCGCCGACTTGTTCATGTTGGTGCCGCACACAGGGTCCTGCAGAACACCAACGAGGGAGTTCACCGCGCGCGTCAGATCGGGGACGCGGTGCGGGCTTGGATGGAGACCCATCTCTGCTGGCTATCATTGTGAGCGCCGTGCGGTCACGCGCTCCGTCCAATGCAGGCAGCCCGCGTCGGAGCACGGCTGCCGCTGGCTAGGTGCGCGTTAACGAGGCAACCTGTCGACCCTTGGCAGGCGCGGCGAACCCGGCGGTGGAGGTCTACAAGCAGCTGGCGATGTACGCCCGATCGCGCCTGCAAATTTTTCAGGTGCCGCGCCAACCCGAGTTGAACGAGCGGCTCGCCGACGACGTGGTGGACGGTTTCCAGATCCTCCCGCGCTTCCTCGATCTGCCTGTCGCCGAACCTCAACTGGGAGGAATCGGCGCCCGCTTTCGAGAGACCTTCCTGGGCTACGTCTCCTCTCCACGATCGCACGAGTGGGGCTTGTCCGATCACGCGCAGAACCTCGCGGCGCTGCTGGAACCGTTCGCAAAGAAACTCGCTCGGTTCCGATTTCCGAACACCGACGCGTGGAAGCTCGGGTGGGACGACGTCGTGCCCCTGCTGCTTGATGTCGATGAGAGGGAACGCGCCGGACTTGTGCGGGCAGCCAAGAAGCGTGCTGCCTCACCGGTCCGCGACGTCGGGGCAGCATTGTTCGCGTACGTGTACCCATGGCGGCATCGCCGCGCACACGAAGCGCATCTCGTGGATGAGGTGGCCGCCATCGAGCTCGCGAACGCCTCGCTCGCGCTCCTCCTCGTCCTCACGCAACGTCAGACGAACTTCCAGGCCGTCGCGGCGGCGCTCCGCGTCGACGATGCTTCGGAAACCGATGCAGCCCGCGCGCTGACGAGTCTCCGCTTGCGAAGGGAGGCCTTCGCGTACGCCTTGCGGACCAACCCTAACGAGCAGATCGCGGAGCTTGCCGGTGCCGCCTTCGGTGAGCTGTTCACTCGGCAAGAGCCCACGAGCGACGTCTCCCTCATTCCTTCGGCGAGCGTCGGAAAGCTCAGCGCCAAGCAGCGCGGGTTCATTCTCCGGACGGCCGCGGCGGAACGCTCGGGCCTTGATGGGGTGCTCGAAGCGATTGGCGCCGTTGCACAGGAGTCTCGGCGGAATGATGACACGCCGCAGCTCGTCGTCTGCAGTGTCGCGGGTGATGAGCAGGTGCAGGTAGCGTTGCTGACCGCCGTCTCGCGCGGCGACGAACGACCAGCCACCGCCGCGACCCTCAGGCTTAGGGGTGACATGGTGATCCCTTCGCAGACGGTGCGCATCGCCGGACGCTCGGCCGAGGATCTGCTCCTACGCCTCGTGGCGTTGCCGCACACCGAGATCGGCGTGCTGCTCGATGGCGACGCGCTCAAGGAAGGACGGTTGGAGGTTCTCCGAGAGTTCCTCGGCGATCGAAGCGTGTTGGCCTCCGGCGACGGAGAGATTTGGGTCAGCCACTGTTGCTACGATAGCCGCCAACACAGCCTCACCGAGCATTGGGTCTGCGAGCGAGGAGAGTGGGGAGTTCGATCTCGACACGTCGGATATCGGTGGGGGCCGCCCGAGGTCCTCGAAGCAGCGGACCCCGCGGAAGCGGTGGCGGCGTGGATCACGGCAACGCTCCTTCACCTAGACGCCGAGCGCGCAGCGCTGGCCACAGCAGCGTTCAACGAGTCGCACAGACACCTGCAACCGCCGGAGGGTGAGTTCGCGAACGCCGGGCCCGTGGAGCTGTGGACTCAAGCCGTGCAGTCCAACGACACGGAGGCGGTCGTCGACGTTGTACCGCCAGAAGATGGGACGTTCTCGGCGCTCGAGCCCTTTCGTGGCCAATACCGCCTGGTCGCGGAAGCATCGGCCTGGAAGATCGCTGCGTTCACGTCAGCCGCCACCACATGAGCAGGGAGGTAGCGGACTTGGCTGCACGCATAGGAGCACCGCGACCGGTTAGGCTGGGCCTTATGAGCATGATCTGCCGTCTCATGGCGCCCGATCGCTCTGGTCTGAAGACCGTCATCGAGGAGCCGGTAGCCCGATGAGCAACGATGCGGACGCTCCCCCGATTCTGAGCCATCTGGAGCGACACCTCGGCACCATGGCCGGCGGGATCAGCGGTGAGACGACCGGGCTCCCGATCCCGATCGGCTGTTTCGACCAGCTACCCCTGCGTGGCTCGGTCGCCTACGCGACACTCGGCCTCAGCCACCACCGCCTCGATGGCGCTGGGCGTGACGGCCAGGACGTGCGTATGGAGCTGCTCGCGATGCTGAACACCGGCCCGCGTGCGCGGCTGTTTCCGGCGATCGTTGTCGACGTGGTGTCCGAGATGCTCACGAGCCATCGAGCGCTCCTTCGCGGCGAAGTCATCGGCCCGCGCGGCGCGCTCTGGCCTGGTTCGCAGCTCGAGGCGCTCTATGTGACCGCACCAGTGTACTTGGACGACTCATTCGCGAAAGTCGCGCTGGGCGATGGGACCGACTGCATCATCGCGTGGCTCGTGCCGATCTCGACACGTGAGGCGGCGTTCGTCGGCACTCACGGGTGGAGACGCTTCGAGGAACTGCTCGCGACTGAGGACCCGGACCTGCTCGACCCCGATCGGGAGGAGATGGTGTCGATTTGTGGCTGACCCGACGCTGGGATCGGCGACGGCGCGAGGGACAATCACTTCGGATCAAACGCACCGCGGCGGAGGCGACGCACGCCGACCGAATGCGCGATCAAGGCGCGTTCCGCGCAAGATCTGATCGCTTGCTCGTGGGCGCCCGCCTCCCCGGCCTCGCTCAAACCAAACAGCAGGAGTGCCATCAGAAGTTCTTCACTCATTCCGAACGCCGAATCCATCATCGCTCGCTCGGCGGCGGTTCCGTTTTCCTGCATCGCTCGAGCACTCAACTCACGCCACTCGTCGATGGTGCGGGATCGGGATCGCGCGCACACTTCCTCTGTGACGAGTGCTCCGCTCTCGGCGGGAGGAGGCGGCACGGTTGAGAGCATGATCGAGCCTGGATGTCGCATGCGAGCCACTTACCCGGCACGCGATCTCTCCGTCCGAGAAAAGCGCAGCTCACGTGCTCTGCCCCATGCGTCACAGGGCGTCATGTGGGCCAGCGCAAGGAGACACGATGCTTATCGGCGACGGACGCGGACGAAGGAGGGACCGCTGATCGCCGTCGGTCTCGACGACAGACGCGAAGACCCCGGCGCTCGTGATCTCGTGACGGCCGTCCGAGTGGCACACGACGTTAGTCACGCCACCGGAGGGGACCGATCATCACCCCTCTGCCTTTCACCTTGGTGTTCGAGACGAGCTCGAGCCCGCGTGCCGCGGGCGCTACGGGTGGAAGGTCCTCTCGGCGAACATCGACCGCCGAGCCTCCTTCGACTGATGCGACCCTGTAGCCAGCGTGCGGTGCGTCGGCCAACTGAGTCCACGAGTCGAATGGACCGCGGCAGGGAGTGGGGAAGGAGCCCAGCGTCGGCGCGTAGATCGCCAGGAACGTCTTGCCGTTCTCGTCGGGTTTCTGAATCTTCAGGATGACCTTTCTCGAGCTCGCGTCGAACACTACGTCGAGCAGCGGACCAGACCCCGCGTCGATCATGCGCTCAGAACCCGAGCAGACATCCCTCACGACAACCTTCGATGTGTACTGCTCACGCAGGTACGCAAGCTTCGTCCCGTCCGCAGAGAACCGAGCAAACGGACGATGCTTCAGCTCGAAGTCCATGTCCGGGTTCACGTCTTCGTCGACGCTCCTATAGTCGAGCGGTGTCCACGTGCCCGAGAGCGAATCGACGAGCGACAGGCGGAGCTTTCGAACAACGACCACGTAACGCCCCGTGGGATCCGCCGCGGCGTAGTTGTCGATCTCTTCCTCGGCTCGATCGCCGTAGGAGAGGTACATCCTCAGTCGATCACCGCACGGTTCGCCGTGATGACCACAGATCGAAACTTCGATCTTCCCGTCGCCGTTGGTGTCGGTCCGTGCCTGGCAGACAGCTGCCCAACGGCCGTCGGCGGATGTCGCCTCGACGATGATCGGGTGCGCGGTCCCGATGGCCGTCGGTCGATCGAGCGGAGTGGGCGCAGCTGGACACGCGTACGGGGCACGTCGAGGGCCGCAGGCCATCGTCGCGAGGACACCGCCCAAGATCACCGCAGTCCGGTCCACCGCGAGCCTCCTCAGTCACGGTACAACGGCCGCATCCGACCCGCACGACGCGCACTCACGCGGACTTCCCGCGGCCACCCGACTTTGTCCGGCACGTGCCCCCGGCGGGTGATGCGCTAACGTTGGAGCGTGCGCGCCACACGACTGTTCCAAGCCATCGTCGTGATGGGCATCTCCGCCGCGTGCGGCGGGCGAACGGCAGCTGAGCAAGCGTCGCCCGCCGATGCCGACGCCTCCGAAGGAGATGCGGGCGTGTCCGACGAGGACGCCGAGACCGATGGCAACGGGTTCGTAGCGGACGTCCCCTTGGTGATGGACAGCGGCGCACCCGAAACTCGGGACGCCTGGGTGCACGGCATCAAGTGACGGCCTCGTTCGCCCTTCGCCCGTTGACCCATCGCGAGATTCCGTTCGAGGATCCGTCCGTCGACGCGCTCCCCGCGCCCGAGCGCGCTGAGGTCGCGCAGATGTGGCGCGGCCGATGTGAGACAGAGCTGCGCGTCGCCGCCTCCTTCGCTGTCATCGCCCGCGAGGTGATGGAGGTCGGCGGCTTACCAGAGGTCATCGGGCTCCTGTCGCGCGCCGTCGCCGATGAGACGCGACACGCCGAGCTGTGCAGGCGTCTCGCTTCTCGCTATTCCGCGGCCGACGTGGCGTGGCCACCCGCGGAACCCCTGTTCGTGCCGCCGCACGAGGGCGCCGACGATCGTCTCCGGACAACGCTTCACGTGATCGGGATGTGTTGCATCAACGAGACGATGGGCAGCGCGTTCCTCGAGACGAGCCTCGATCAAGCGGTCGCTCCGCTCGCGAAGTGCGCGCTGCGCGATATCCTCACGGACGAGATCGACCACGCGCGGGTCGGCTGGACGCATGTCGCTTCGGCGGACCGCGCGACACGGCAGGCGCTCGCTGGTTGGGTGCCGCGGCTCCTCGCTGCAAGTTACCGCATGTATCAGTCGCAGAATGTGCCTTCGCTTGTCGGCGGTGTGCCTGAGCACGGGCTCCCCTCCATCGCCGACACCGAGGCGTGCGCGCGCGGTGCCATTCGCGATCTGGTGCTCCCCGGCTTCGAGCAACTCGGCGTCGATGTGCGGGCGTGTCGCGCTTGGCTGCAGAGCATCACGCCAGCCGAGGAGCGCGTTGCGCTCACCTCGGAGCGATGACGAAGAACGCCGAGACGGTGACGCGACCCGCAGCACTGCGGCCGGCTTCGGTGACGCCGACCCAAAGGCGCCGTTCGCCGTCGAGGAAGAGCGACGACCAGGCATAACTTTCGGGCGCCTTCTTTAGGAGATGGCGGCTCTTTCCGAGGACGATGACGTCGCGAGAACGATCGACATGATACTCACTGACGTCGACGTGAGGGCCGCGGGTGCGATGGTCGAGGAGTGAATCGAGCGTGTCCACGTAGAGTCGCTGCCCGTCAGCAATCACATGAAAGCCGAGCGGCGGATCGGCGACGGTAACCTGGTGGATAAGCGCCGTGGGTACTCCCGCCCCGGCGAGCACGGAGTTGTTCGTCAGACCCCACACGACGGCGTCCGTGAGGCCGAAGGTGCTTCGGAGGATCTGGGTGCCGAAGACGTTGCCCTCCGGGTCCCGCGCGATCGGTCCGACCAGCGTGGACTTCGTGTTGCAGCATCCACCGTCGTAGTCCCACCGCATGATCCTCTGCGGCTCGCGGCAGTCGGGGCCGGGCGGGAGGAGCCCACTGGTTCCACATCGATGCGCTAGGTACACGCCGGGCTCGGGTACCCCACCATCGGTGGGCACCGTTCCCGCCGGACCATAGCTGGCATGCAAGAGCGCGGACGCGGTGCTCGAGAGATAGGCGCCGCCCGGCACGTCATGGGACTTCACGAATCGGTCGCCATCGAAGAGCGCGATCGCACCTGCACCCTTGCCGAGGAAGCCGGCCGCTGCATACGACACTGCAGTCCACCCGTTGAACGGCAAGTCGATCGCGGTAGGTAGCCACTGAGCCGCAGCGGGCACGCCGGGAACGACGAGACGCGTGGCGCGCGCGATCAAAGTTCCCGTCCGCGCGGGCGGTACGTCGTAGCGAACGATGGTTGGCTCTCCCGACGCCGTGTCGACCGGACCGCGCAGGGGTCCCCCGTGTCGACCCCACGTGAAACCCGACAGCCCCATCGTCGAGGGCTCAGTGCTGGCCGGCAGATCGTACTTCGCGACGATGCACATCGAAGGATCGAGGATCGAGAAGTACCGCTCCGCGCTGTCCGCCGGCAGGCAGCGATCCTGCGCTGCCGCCGCCGGCTGCGCATCGTCCGCTCCGACGCGGCCACAACCTGACGCTGCCACGAGCAGGATGGCGACGCGATACGGTGTCGACACGGTGCCTCAGGGTATCGCTGGGCGGTCATTTGAGCACGCGGCGAGCTTCGATCTCGCGCTCTCAGCAGGGGGAATAGCTGCGCGGCGGGATGATGAACACGGTATAGCGTGCGTGCCCCGAGCTCATCATCGCGCAGGGGAAGTTCGATCGCCTTTGCGCAAGTCCGGGAACTCCCGCGGCTGCCACGCGGGGAACGTGATGCGGAGGTGCGCGCCGCGGTCGGCGGGAAGGAAGCGCGCGCTGCCACCGTGCGCGCGGGCGACGTGAGCGATAAGCGCGAGGCCAATCCCATGGCCACCTCGCTGTTGTGATCCGCGGACGAACGGCTGGAAAAGGCGTTCGCGGTCCTGCTCAGGGACGCCGGGTCCGTCGTCGCGAATATCGATCGTGGCCTCTGCGCCCTCCTCGCCGACCTCGACGCGCACCATGCCGCCACCATGCTGGCGCGCATTCGCGATCGCGTTCTCGGCCAGCGCCAGAACCAGCGTCTCGTCACCGCGGATCGTCACATCGGCGGAACCGGTGACGGTCACGTCGTCCGCCGCGAACGTCTCGAAGAGCTCTCTCAGAAGAACCGCATCACCATCGGGCAAGCGCTCCCCGGCGCGCGACAAGGCGAGCAACTGCTCAGTGAGCTTGGTGAGCTTCGCGACGCTCGCACGCGCGCGCCGTATTGTCCCCTCGTCGCCGGCGGTTTCCTCCATGAGCTCCAGCTCGGCGGACAGCGTGGTGAGCGGCGTGCGCAGCTCGTGTGCGGCGTCGGCCGAGAACCTACGAGCGGCGGCGAGTGCTTCGGCGAGTCGCGTCCAGGTTTCCTTCAACGCGTGTCGAAGCTCGTCGACCTCGCGTATCCCGTCGTCCTCGCCGAGGTCGGGGACCGGACTGCCCGAGCCCCGCGCGGCGGCGGCGAGCCGGACGATCGGTCGAACCGCCCATCGGGCTGCACGCCGCCCAGCGGCGGCACCGAGGACGGCGGCGAGCGCAAGGGCGGTGAGTGCAGCGGTACCAAAGGTCGCGAGGCGGCCGGCGATCAACTCGGGCGCAGCGACCACGCAGGTGCGCCCCTGCCTCGCTACCGCGCAACGACGCAAACGCGCGGCCGTTGAACACCCGATCGTTGCCCGCAGGTTCGCGTCACCGGCGAGAAGGTCAGCGCCCTCGAACACGGCAATGCGGAGCCCCAGCGCGGCGACCTCGTCCGCCTCGGATGCCGCCTCGACCGCGGCCTCTGAACGAGGAAGCGGCGCGAGCTCCGCGAGGATCGCATTTGCCTGCGCGGTCAGTCGGCGCTCCTCCCCAGCCGAAATGGTCTGGTCGGCAACCAAAGCGGCACAGAGAGCTGCGACGAAGGCAGCCACGACCGCGGAGGTGGTGGCGACACGCGCGACGCGCGTCTGCAATTCAGGCTGACGCGAGCGCATATCCAAATCCTCGATGGGTCACCACGAGTGCCTCATCGAGCTTCCTCCGGATGCGCGCGATCAGCACTTCCAAACTCGCGCCGCCGCGATCGGCGTCCCCCCACAGCATCTCGAGGATCTCGGAGCGTGATACGGGCCGGCCACCGCGCGAGGCAAGCAGGTCGAGCACTGCCCATTCCTTGGCCGTCAGCGGCACCTCGGAGCCGCGTCGAGTAGCGCGACGGCCGAGGAAGTCGAGCGCGACCTCGCCGCGCTGAACGTGCAGCTCCTTGGGAAGCGCACCGCGCCGTCCCAGGGCTCGCACTCGCGCGCGCAGCTCCGCGATGGCGAACGGCTTGCCGAGAAAGTCATCGGCACCGGCGTCGAGGCCCTCAACACGCTGCTCGACCGAACGAAGCGCAGTCAGCATCAAGATCGGCGTATTCACGCCGGTGCGCCGCAGTTGCCGGCACACGTCGAGGCCCGACCCGTCTGGCAAGGCGAGGTCGAGCACGATCAGATCGCTCGCTGTGCACGCGAGTGTCGAGAGTGCTTCCGCTGCCGATACCGCCGTCACGACGTCGTGCCCATCGCGCGTAAGCGCGCGGCTGACCACGTCACGGACGTCGGGATGGTCATCGACCACCAGCACTCGCATCGCGAAGGATCGTAGCAGCCGTGGTCGCGTCGCCTTCACCGCCGTTTGGCTGACGTTCAGGGGCGGGCGCGACAATGCTCAGCGATGCGCCTTCATGTCCCCTGCGTCGTCGCTGTCGTTGGACTCCTTCTCTCGTTCGGGTCCGTTCGCGCCCAAGAAGGCGGTATCGCGCCGGCGCCATCGGCATCGATATCGTCGACGCCAGCAGCTTCGGCGTCGGCTTCGATATCGTCGGCGGTAACGAGTGCTCCTCCGCCCGACACGAAGGACGTCAAGAAGGCGAAAGAGGCGGAGCTTACGCCGATCGTCCCTACGCCGAGTGACCCGCACCGGCCCGCATTTCAGCTCTACTCCGAGATCGACATCCCCGTCCTCGTCATCAGCGCCGCCTTCGCGAGCGCACGCCTCCTTCGCACTCAGCAAGCGTACTGTGCGCCCCGGTGCGATCCCGCCGAGCTGAATGGGTTGGACCGGCAGACCGCAGGGTTCTGGAATCCATCTTGGGCTGTTGTCTCCGACGTCGGCGCGCTGAGCCTAGTGGTGGGGTCGGCGACAGTGCTTGCGGCCGACGAGGGAGTGCTCGTCGGTTTGAATGACGCCGTCGTCGTCGCGCAGTCGGCTCTGCTCGCGACCGCGGGCCCCACGATGCTCACGATCGCGGCAGGACGCCCGCGACCGTTCTTGTACGGCGATGCAGCACCGGCGGACGTTCGCACCGGAGCCGACGCGGGGCTGTCGTTCATCAGCAGTCACACGTCGGTTTCCTTCGCGATCGTGACCTCCACGTACATGGCGATGAAGCGCCGTCATCCCGACGGCGTGACGAAGTGGCTTGTGCTCGGCATCGGCGTTCCGATTGCGAGCACGGTCGGCGCGGCGCGCGTCATGGCCGGTCGCCACTTCGTCACCGACGTTGTTCTCGGCGCGCTCGTGGGCGCGGCCATGGGCGTTGTCGTTCCCGCGCTTCACGACAGCCCGGTTCGCATACTTCCGAGAGTCGACAAGAACACCGCTGCGATCGCTGTCGAGGTCGTCCTCTAAGGACTCTCCGACGAAGGCGCGCGACGGTGCTCAGTCTGTTTCGGTCTCGATGCCGACGACCTTTCCGGTGTCCGCACTGACGTTGACCTCCTTGATGATCTTTCCCTTCTCCTCGGCGGGCTTGATCTCGAACGAGTAGATCGTCTTTCCATCCTCGGTTTCGATCTTCTCGCCGCGAACCGTACCGGGGACCTCTTTGAGCGCCGTAGCTCGCGCCGTAGCCATGTCAACGCGAGGCGATTGCCCCGCGGAACGACAGCCCACGGCGATGAAAGCGACAGCGACAATGGCGAGGCACTTGTTGAACATTTTCTACTTCTTCTTTCGTGATGGCCGGACGTGAACGGGCAATGTGCGCCCGCGGTGGACGCCGCGCACGGCGGCGTTCAGAAACCGTTAAGGACGAGGAAGCGGGCTCAACGGCCGATGACGTGCTCGAGTGAGCGTCCAACGACACGCCAGTGCCCCCGCGCCCCCTGCATCGCGCGCGCGATGGAGAGCACCTTGTCCCTGTCGAGCGGACGTCCGCCGGCTTGTTCGACCCAGCGCGAGATCGCTTCGTCCGCACGCTCCGCGCCTACGACGGGCGAAAGCGCGTCTCGCGCGCGCTCCAACAGCTGGTCCCAAGCCGTTGACATGGCGGCGTCAGATGTACTGAGTGATCCCGAATTGGTAGAACCACGTACGTTCCGGCGCATGAAGACGCGCGACGTCGAATCGAAATAGTGTGTCGACCAGCGCCGTCGGGAGGATGCGTAGGCCGGCGCCGGTGCTGAGGGCGTTGATCCATGGCATGCGCTCGCCGTTCGCATCCATGGTTTGAAACCGCGCGGCGTCGGTGAACAGGACGCCCTGCAGGTACCAGCGCTTACCGAGCGAGAGCGCGTGCCGCAGCTCGACGTTCACGTAGCCCACTCGTTCGGCGCGATACAGTGAGTCGGCGAGCCCGCGCACACCTGCCTGGCTTCCAATTAGCACGCTGTGATTTGGATTTCCGCCGTTCACACCCGACGCAACGGCGGACCCAACGAGCGCGGTTTGGGCGCCGAGCTTGAGCGCGGCGACTGCTGCCGCCTTGATCGCGTGACGAGGTTGCGCGGCGCCGACGAACACGCCGGGGCGAAGCTCGAGTGACAGGCGCAACCCGTTGGGCGTGAGGTCGTTCCAGGTGTACGCATCCCAGATCACTTCGCTGAGGACGCCCAGATACGTCCCCGGCCGGGGGACGAGCGAGCCATCGCCCACGCCGGTGTAGGTCTCGCGATACACCTCGGCCTGCACTTCGTAGCGAAGGCGGTGACCGTAGAGGAAGGGCGAGAGGAACTCGAGGAACCCGCCGAACCGATTCCGATGCCACTTGTTGGCAGTGCTCGGGTCGAAACGAAACGACGATCCCGTGTAGTAGATCTCCGCCTCGTTCATCCAACGACGCGGGCCGTAAGGGTGTTGGTTGACCCACAACGAGAAGTTGAGCCCGCGTTGGTTGTAGCTCGCCTTGCCACCCAAGCGCGTGCCGCGGCCATCGATGTCGTTCTCGACCGCGCCGAGCGTGACCTTGGAGTCCTTCAAGGTCTTGCCGCTCGAGAAGTCGACGATCGGCGAGATGCTCGCCTTCCGGCTGACCGTCACGTGGAGCACGCGCCCCTGCGTCTCGACCTTGACGGAGTCGAACAGTGCAAGGTTCTTAACGCGCCGCGTGAACTCGACGATCTCTGCCGCCGTCAGCTTGGTGGGCAGCGGACGCGGAAGGAGCTCGGTTAGGGTCGACAGCTTTGTCGACCCGAGCCCGGCTGCCTCCAAGGTGTCGACTTCGACTTCTTGGTCCCCGGTAGCGACGGAAGCTGCAACGAGCACAGCGACGGCAAACGGTGCCCCGTATCGGGTCATGGCGCCACCATAGGGTGTCGCCCTTAATGGGAGCCGAACGACGCGGTGAAGTCGCGAGATCGCCTTCGCCCGAGGGCGCGATTACCTGCACTTGCCGCCGCGGCAGGACTCCCCGCTGTCGCAGCGGCGCCCGCAGTCGCCGCAGTTGCGACCATCGTTTTGCACGTCGGCGCAGACCATGCCGCAGCGCTTCTCTGTGACGGCGCATGACTGTGGAGTGTCGGACCCCGCAGCGTCGATCGCGACTGAGTCGGTGACGGTGACCGGGGTGTCGGCGCGGGGCGACGCATCGGGGTCGTCGGGCGAGCGGAACTCATCGACCGGGAACGAGCAACCGAACAGCGTCAACGTTGCGATGCAGACGCCCGCGCGCATGACTTGAAGCGTAGCTGTTGCACGGCAAGAAGCAGCTGTGGTGCGCATGAGGTTCTGCGGCGATCCGTTTGGCACATGTTAAGCTGCGAGGAACGTTGGCCATGGCAAGCTCCGCCGAGTGAGTGTCACCCGGCTCGTTCTCGCCTTCCCACTACTTGCCGCATGCTCCGGAGCCGGCAGCGCGTCGGACCTCGACGGGCAGCGCGACGCCGCGGTGCGCGACACGGCGAGCCTCGACGACACGGCGATCGAGGACAGCAACATCGTCGACACCGGCGCGTCGGTCGACACCAGCCCACCGGACACGGCAGCGATCGTCTGCCCGCCGCGTCCAAAGTGTGACGCGTCCCCGCCGGACCCTGGCCCCAAGCGTTCCTTCCGGCACACGACCTCCGGTTGGGGCGGCAGCGCGAACCACCGCGGCCGCGACCTCTTCATCAACGCGGGCTCGAAGGCGTGGGCGCTCGCGAAGTTCGCCTATGGTGCGCCGACACCCGACAACGACGCTCAGGACGAGGATGTCGACGTCTACTTGTTGCGCGACTGCGGCACGACCTGGAAGAAGCTCGGAACCTTCCGCACGACGAATGACGGCGAACACGCCACAGTAGAAGGCGTTGTCGATACCGGCGGTCGCGTGTACGTCGACATCTCGGCGATCGAGGGTTCGCCGCTCCCCGTCGGCCGACACCGCGTGCACTTCGTGATGGGCGGAGACCTGTCGACGACCGATCAATTCATCGAGGTTCTCCCCGAGGGTGCGAAGGTCGTCGTCAGTGACATCGACGGAACACTCACGACGAGTGAGAGCGCCTCTTGGAGCGAGGCGTTCGGCGGCACCCCTCCCGGCGCGAATCCAGGATCCGCCGACGTGCTGAACGTGTTTGCGCGGAAGGGGTACTTCGTCTTCTACCTCACCGCACGACCGGAGTTCTTCGTGCAGAAGACCCGCGACTGGCTGCGCGACAAAGGGTTCCCGACGGGGATCATGCACACAAGCTTCAGCCAGATCGGCGAGACCGGCGCGGCCGGCATCGCGTACAAGACCACCGAGCTCGCAGACCTCAAGAGCAAGATCGGCGCTGCGCCCGCCTACGGCTTCGGCAACACGGACACGGACACGACGGCCTACGACAACGCGAAGATCACGCCGGCGGCGAATCGGTTCTTCTTCAAGTACATGACCGACCTCAAGGGCGGCACCTACCACGACGACTACACCAAGCTCGTTTCGGTGTTCGAGTCGTTGCCGGCAGTTTGCAAGTAGGTCTTCGCGGATCATGCGCGCGTCTTCACGCGCGTTGGACCGCGGCCACGCCGCACACGTCGATACGCGCCGCGCGCCCTTCGCACGCGCGCTCTACGACCGCCCTCGCGCGATCCGCAACAGGCCCTCGGCGACGTCAAACTCCCCGGCAGCGGCGGCCACTGCAATCGCGTCCGCCAGGCGTCAGGCCGTCTCTCTTAGTGGCAGGTCCACCGTGAACACACATCCGTGTCCCGGCACGTCACGAACGCGCAGCTCGCCGCCGTTTGCCCTCGCGCCATCAACGCTGATCGTGAGCCCGAGCCCCAGCCCGGTCGGATTTTCGCCCCGGCGCTCGAAGGGAAGAAACAAGCTTCTCGACCTTGCCGGGCGGAAGCCCACCGCACTCGTCCTCGACGTCAATCAGCACTCGCTCTGCCGAGGCGTGGACGCGAAGCGTGACGTTGCTCTGGGCGTGGCTGAACTTGAAGGCGTTCTGAAGCAGGTTGGAGACCACCGACGCGAGAATGTGTCGATCGATCTCGATTGCCAAGGCCGACTCGTCGGGGTTGGATGACTCCGAGATCGCCGGCTGACGATCCGCGCGCCAACGTTCACTCGGTCGCGCCGAAGGCGGAGCGGCGCGATCGGTTGGGGTGCGCGTCGTCGTATCATTCGGTCCGATGACGGTCGCGCGCGAGCACCTCTACAAGGAAGTCTGGGCAGAGCCGATGACGGCGGTCGCAAAGCGGTACGAGGTGTCGTCGAACTACCTCGCGCGCATCTGCGAGCGCCTCAACATCCCACGGCCACCTCGCGGCTACTGGCAGCAGCTCGAGGTTGGCATCGAGGTCGAGCGCGAAGCTCTGCCCGCGGCGGAACCGGGCGACGAGATCGAATGGTGCCGCGACGGCTCGTCGCCGCAGCTCGCGCCGATGACGTCGAAGTCGACGCGCACATGGAAGAAGGGCGAGAGGCCGGACAAACATCCGCTCCTGGTTGGAGCACGCGCGCACTTCGATCACGCCCGCGAGGGTCGCAACACGTACTACGTCCGCCCGCACAAGAAGAACCTCGTCGACATCCTTGTCTCGAAGTCGCTGCTCGACCGCGCGCTGAAAGTCGCAAGCAACCTGTTCCTCGATCTCGAGGATCGCGGACAGCGCGTGCTCCTCGCGCCGCCGCGCGGTGAGTGGCGGCAGCGTGCATGCGAGCTTCGCGAGAACGGGGCGGGCGACGACGCGTACGAGCTGCGCGACAGTCGCTGGACGCCCGGTGTCCCGACGATCGCCTTGGTCGGAGAGATTGCGATCGGCCTCACGGTGTTCGAAATCGCCGAGGAGGTCGATGTCGAATACAAGGACGGCGACTACGTCCGCGTGAAGGTCACGCCCGCCCCCGCGAAGCCGAAACGACCGAATCCCTTCGCGCCTGCGCACAACGATCGCTGGAGGTTCTCCAAGCGTTGGCTTCCGAGCGGCCGCCTCGGGCTGCACGCCTACGCCACGCGGCACAATGTCGAGTGGTCCCACTACTGGCGCGAGAAGTCCCCCGGCGATCTCGAAAAGCAGTTCGCGGCGATCGCCCGCGAGCTCGAGAAGGCGGGACCGAACACCATCGCGCCGCTGATCACCGCAGCCATCGAGCGGGAGGAGGAGCAAAGGCGGAAGCACGACGCGCAGATGGAGGAGTGGGATCGCAAACGGCGCGAGGAGGCGCGCAAGGCCGCCGAGCAGCGGCGCCGCGAAGAGCAGCTGCAGCGCGAGAAGGACTTCGAAGCGTCGATCGGGCGCTGGCGCCTCGCGCACGACATCCGCGACTACATCGCGGAAACGCGCGCGACCGTCGAGGACGCGCACCTCGACATCACACCCGACGGCGAGTTCGATTAACATTTGAAGTGGGCGGCGAGCTACGCGGACAGGATCGACCCGCTGCGACGGCTGCGCGAGGAGGTCACGCAGATGCTCACGGAGCACGATGCAAAGTGCCAGCGCTGCCGCGAGCGCCGACAAGGCGCGACAGCGTCCGAACAGCAAGATGGCGATCTGGGCGCCGGGGGCGGGAGTGGCGGTGGCGCAGACGGTCCCAGCGTCCAGGAGCCCCGCGCGTGTCCGGACCCTTCCGTTTCCGCTTGATAGTCACCTTTCCGCCACGGGAGGCCTCCTGACAGCCTCCACCACGCTTTCGGAGGGCACGCGCACCTCCGCGGCACCCGCGATTCATGAGAGTTCGGCCATGATTTGCGATCCGGGCGCCCCGGCGCATCGTCCTTCCGGGTGCTGACACTGCCATGGTGGAGGCGCGGTGACGGCGGGGGATGGGGCGCCGCGCGAGCTCGTGTTGACCTACGCATGGATCGCGTTCGTCACGGTGAGGCGACTAGGGTGGGCAAGAGATACCGCTGCTCGAAGGAGCTTGCCCACCCGCCCTTCGTGACCGGCGCGACGGCCGCAACGACGTCCTCGAGCGTGCGGTGTTCGAACGTTGGGACACCATCTATCGCAAGCGCGCTTCGATACCGTGCACACGCGTCGACGCAGCGTTCGTTGATTGCTGGGAACATCACGACGAACAGGACGCTGTCGAGCCTGTCGGTGTTCTTCGTCGCGAGCGCCAATAGGTGGTCGAACCAGAACTGCTGAAGCATGCCGTGTCCGACCACCTCCTCGGCACCGACCGCAAAGGCCCCCGAGGCATCCGCCACCTCGATGTAGCGCGGCTTCAACTCGTAATCGTCGCCGGTAAGATTCTCGTGATACTTCGTCTCGACGAGGATCGCGCCGCGGCCACCCGCGGGGGTCGTGTGGAACACGACGACGTCTGCTGCGGAACCGTTGTTCAAGTAGCGCGCGTCCCATCTACCGGGCGACCACTCGAACTCGACCCGCTCTACCCGATCGACACGTGCCGGCCAGAGAGCACGCGCCGCGGCGGTTGCGATCTCGAGGTCGAGCGCCATCTCGCCGAACAGGTTGAACGCCATCGGCTGCGACGAGAGGAGATCCTCGAACAGGCGCGGGTACCCGTAGACCTTCTGCTGCTGCCGGGAACGGGTCAGATTCGCGCGATACTCGGCTTGCACCAGATCGCCGATCGCCGGTGTTAGGAAGTTCCAGAGGTGCGCTTCGGCGTCGGGCATCGCGAGCCGTGATCCAAGCGGGCGCCCGTTGTGGTGACCGATCGGAAGTCCGTGTCGCTCTCGCCACGCGACCTGCCGCGCGCGCAGCTCGCGCTGCCACGCTGCCTCACGCATGTTCCCTTGGCCCCAGCTGCGTTCCGCGTGGCCACCACACCTCCCACCGCGCTGGCAGGGCGCGGTCGAGTACTACGTCGTCGGGCACGGAGTAGATGCGCGCGAGGGCAGCAGCGAGCCTCGCGAAGAAGGGAAGGAGCTCGTCCGCGTGCTCGGCGAGCTGCGCGCAGTAACCTGCCGCCTGGGCCGCCGCGCCGTCACGCCGGACAGCAAGGTCGGACTCCTTCGCTTCGATGACGACGAGCTGCCCGCGCGCTGGGTCGATCGCGAGGATGTCGATCTTGTTCGCGTTGGTGAAGCGCAGCTCTTGATGGAGGAAGAGAAGGTCCTTGCGGAGCCGAAGCGAGTCGCCGAGTGCTGCTCGGATTCGGGAGAGCACGAACCGTTCTTCGATCGATTCGCGCTTCATCGCCGCGACCTTTGCGCGGTACTCGGTGACCGCCGCTCGGATCGATGCGATGCCCGCCGGCAGCTTCCGAAGGGAGCAGTTGGTACCGCCCACACCCACCATCGCGCGGTTCGACGGGTCGAGGCTGATGGCCGTCAGGCCCTTATCTGTTGGGCGCAGGTAGACGGGGTGCCCGAGCTCTTCGACGTAGATGGCGAGCGCCGCGCGGACGGCCGCGGTGTCCTCGATCATCTCGAGCGACGCCCAGTGTCCTTCCCGCAGCATCGGCACGGCATGAAGCTAGCGCGTCCGCTGCGATCTCGGATTGTGGGGGTGCCAGGCAATGTCCGCGGCCGCCATGCTCACAGCCTGCTCACCATGGACATGGACACCCCGGATTGGAGTTGGGCGGAGTCCAGAATCGCCGTACTTTGCCAAGGGAGACCCCTTGGTCGTTGGTCTCATTGAGGCGCCGTCTTCTGAGCAGTGGGTGTCAGAGCATGCTCAGGTGAGCAGGGCGATGAAAGGTCGGCATTTCGGGAGTTCGGCCACGGGCGTCATCCGGGATGCTTGACGACAGTCATGAATATGAATCTCTCGGGACGCGTCCTCGCTTGACAGCTGCGATGAACCTGCCGCAGGTCGCGATATCAGGCGCTCGCAAGTCTCTGAGTCTCTTCGAGTTTCAGCCGAATGTCCTAGCGATCGACATGGCCCATGGGAAGGGACCGACGCACCTATGGCGTTGGTCACCGAACGTGGTGACCGAAAGGAACCCGACCATGTCGAACAACTCGAAAGCAGCGATGGACAACCGCTCACGGCAGATGAACTCGCAGGACCCCACGTACTGGTCCTCGCGCGCGGAGACGCCGCCCGCAGCCCCGTCGGACGGGAGCGGAGCCGCGCCACAACAGCCCGCGCCGAGCACCGATCAGGCCGGTCAGAAGAGCGGCAAATAGTGGCGACGCACCTTCCCGCGAGCACCGCGCTGCTCGGCGTGTTCGTCGAGGCACTTCATGCGGGTCGCTACGCGACTGGCTCCCGCGCATGTGCCCTGCGCGATCGCACCGGACGGCGGTGCTTCGCGGGAAGCGTGCAGACCCGCCATTGGTGCTGCCGTCTCTCGGCGATGCTGGAGTTCCTCCGCACCGAAGAACTGATCGACGAACGACGCGCCGACGATCTGACACGCGCTGTGGGGATGTTCCTCCCCGTCGCCGCGGCGATGCAGCGATGGGACGCCGTTCGCCCTTCGGGTCAGGCATCGCTCCGCGCGCACCTACGAATCGCCGCCGTCGCGTTGGCGTCGAAGCTCCAATTGTTCACCCATGCGGGCATCGACTTCGGCGTCAGCGTCGGCGCAGCGGACCCGCCGGCGTGGCTGGATCCGATCACGATCGGCAAGCCGCTCCACGACCTTCGCGAGGCCGCAGGCACGCCATCGTTGCGTGCTGTCGCAGTCGCCACCGGCTTCCGCGAGCACACCGTCGGTCGGTGGTTCACGAAAGGCGAACGGCCGAAGCGTGAGGGATTGCAGGTGCTGGCGCGATACTTCGGCGTCGCCCTGAGCCGCGATCGTCAGGCGGTGTACCGGGATCTCTACTGGCACTACGCGCTCGCCGACGTGGTGCGTCGCCTGCGGCGGTGGCTACCTGCCGAAGACGTCGAAGAGATCGCACGCGTGTGCTCGGCCGTTGCACGTTGCAAGGGACGGGACGATCTGCAGGCGCCGGAGGTGGGCGTGAAGTGGGTCCTCGCCGCGCTCCTGGCTCCGTCGGACTTCGTGGTCGCGCACGCGATCGGCCACGGCGCGTCCGAGGATTGGGCTGCGGACTACACGGCGGTGCAAGCGGACGTTAGCGCAGCGGGGATCGACGCCACCGCCAACGCGGCGGCCCAGTTCGAGTTCTTGCTCGCCCGCCTGCCGCGGCGGCGCGCGCGTCGCGGAAGCCGGATGTCTTCGAGGTCAGCCCTGGCGATCGACCGTCCGACGCGCACCGACGCACTGGCGGGCCGTCTGCTACGATTCCCGGCATGATCGTGCGTGCGCACGTACGTAAGGGCCGGCTGGTCCTCGACGAACCGACCGACCTACCCGACGGGGCCGAAGTCGCCCTCGAAGTCGTCGATGACGTACTCGACGCCGAGCTCGGTGACGAGCGTGCCGAGTTGGAGAAGTCGATCGCGCTCGCACGTGCACAAGCTCAGCGCGGCGAGGGAATCGACGGAGGCGAGTACATCGCGAGTCTCCGGGCCAAACGCCAGCAATGAAGTTGCGCCTCCTCCCCGCCGCGGTCGAGCGGATCGACGCGGGGCGCGCGTGGTGGCTCGCGAATCGTGACAAAGCGCCGTACCTCTTCGACGAGGAGCTCGCCGACGCGCTCGAGCTAATCAACAAGTCCCCCAACGCGGGCCAGCGCGTCGCGCTCAGCAAGGTCGCAGCGTGTACCGGACCTTGATGCCGAAGACCGCCTTCCACGTGTACTACGACCTCGTGGACGGTGAAGTTCAGGTGCTCACGCTATGGGGCGCGCGCCGCGGCGACCGCCCTGCCCTCCGTGACGTCGGCGCCACAACCCACGCTCACGGCATCCTCGACGGCAATCTTCGCCTCGCGCAGGCCAAGACCATCGCGCGGCGACTCGATGGCCACGGTGGCGTCGCATCAGAGCTTGCCACAACAGCGCGCTGAAGCACCGCCTCCGCCGCGAACACTCCGATCGCATCGGTCGGCGCTGGTAGAGTCCGCGGATGACCGACGGGGCAGACAACCAGGTGCCAACCATCAGTGAGCTGCGGGCCTCGGGGTGGCTTTCGGTGATCGCGAACTGCGACCGGCAGGACTGCTCGCGCTACTCATCCGCTCTCTTCGCTGCTGCAACGGCCGCGAAGGAGAGGAACGAGACCGGCGCATATCGCGCGCTGCGCTTCCTCGGCCACCTCACGTCGATGGCTCTGCGCCTCGACTCACCAGCGACTCCACTTGCTGCATTCGCGCAGATGGGGGCGTCGAGGACGGCCGCGCTCGAGGACTTCGATGTCGCCGCGCTCGAGGTCATCCGAGACTTCATGGCCGACGTGCAGGACGCCGAGCTTCGCGCTCGCCTCCTCGACGTGCGGTGGCTCGGAGCGCGTGATCACGCAGCTGCTGCGGACGCATCGACGGCGTACCTAGCAGCAGCGCAGAGCCTTGGGACCGAACACTGGGCCGCGGCCATCAAGCGAATCGAGCGCGCCGCCCAGCTCGCGGCGAACATCGGCCGACAGGATCTGTTCGACAACGCGATCGCGTCGGTAGAGGGACTCCTCACGCGAGATGACGCCGCCGAGGGCTACCTCGCGGCGAAGTTGATGGAGCTCCTTCTCAAGTATCGTCGGGGTGATCCGACGCGATGCATCGCGCGGGCTGAAGCGGCTGCCTCTGCGGCCGAGGGAGAGGGCGACGCACATCGTGCCGCCGACTACCTTGAGCTCAAGGCGACGTGGGAACGGAAGAACGGCACGGCTGACGCGGCGAACGCGACGCTCGCCCGCATCGGCGAGAACTGGATCAAGGCAGCGCAGCGCGCCGCTCTGGCTACGCCACCGTCATTCAGCGAGGCCGTGATGCACCAACAGCGCGCTGTTGAGGCGCTCCGGAAGGCTCCCGGCACGCAGGAACGGCGGCGCGAGGCGCACCGCATGCTGCTGGGCTACCAACAGTCTGTCCTCGGCGAGTTGAAGCGCTCCGAGGTCACTCACGACATCTCGGAGCTCGTGAAGCGAAGCGAAGCCCTTGTTTCCGGGAAGAAGCTCGCAGGCGATGCGCTTGCTGCACTGGCGCTCGAGTATCGGCCGCTCGCCGCGACCGAGCTGCGGAAGCGCGTGGAGGAACAGGCGCGCGAACATCCGATGCAGTTCCTTTTCTCATCCGTCGTGCTGACCAATCAAGGTCGCGTCGCCGCGCAGCGCGGAGCACTGCTGGGCGGTACCGCGGAGGAGGGCGAAGCGGCGGTAGAGGCCGAAATGTTCCGCTACGCCGCCATGCACCAGGGTGTCATCGCGCAGGCACTGATCGAACCGGCTCGCCGCCGAATCATCTTCGAGCACGAGATCAGGGAGGGTGGACTGCGCGGACTCCTCGCGAATAGTCCCTTCGTCCCCGATGGCCGCGAGGCGTTGTTCGCGCGCGGATTGTGGGCGGGGCTGAACGGCGACTTCATGACGTCGACTCACGTGCTGATCCCGCAGATCGAACACGCGGTCCGCGTGCTGCTGCTGGAGCATGCAAACGTCCCGTCGTCGAACCTCAAGTCGGACCTCACGCAGGACGAGCTCGATCTCAACACCACGCTGCGGATGGCGGAGCTCACCCCGCTATTCGGCGCCGACATCCTGTTCGACCTCCGCGGGCTGCTGATCGAGAAATTCGGTTCGAACCTCCGCAACAGGTTCGCGCATGGCCTGATGCATCAGAATGAGTACCAGAGCTATGAGGGCGCCTACCTGTGGTTCGTCACGCTCTATCTCTGCATCGCACCGCTGGTGCTGCCGCCGCGTGAGGAAACCGAGTGGGTGGAGAAGGGTCGCGGGCAGGCAGGGGGCGAGACGTACTGACGCGAACCGAGGAGCGGGCTAGAACACCGCCGCTCTGCAGATCGAGCCACCGCACACGCCGTGCGCGGTCAACCGGCGGTCGCCGAAGGCTGCACGCGGGCGAACATCGCTCAGCGGAGAGGAGGTTGGGATGAAGACGACGCCGATCACGTTGACGACGACGGTGCAAGAGGGCCTTGCTGGCTTCGCGATGAAGAGCGGCCAAGGTGGCGAGCACGTGCCGATCTGCCAGCGGGGCTTCTTCACGTCGGACGATGGTCCCGAGGTGTACACGTACCTCGACGAGTTCTACCAGGGCATCCTTGGCGGTGCGCTTCGAGCGGCGAAGATCGATGTCGCCGATATCAACGACTGCTTGGTCAACATCGTCGACGGCACCAAAGCAACGCTCTGGATCAACCATCCCACGGTGCTCAATATCGTCGCGAAGGGCGATGTGCAGGCGGGGCAGGAGGTCACTCTCGACCAGGTCGCCGACGTCCGCGGTGTCGCTTTGCGTGGCATCGACATGCCGAAGATGGGCGCAATCGCCTACACGTTCCAGAATGCATGGCGCCGCGGCTTCTACTTCGACTTCTCGATGATTCGTGATGAACCGAACCGCCCTCTGCCCGAGGTGCGTGGGCTGCTTGGCTCGCTCCACGCCGCCCTGATGCTCCGCGACCGCATCCGAATGGAGCCCGCGACGCTGGCGAAGATGTTCGAGGCGGGTTGGTTCCCGTTCATCCGGCTGCCGCAAGAGCTTCTTCTGTCGCTCTATCGGCACTTCGGCGAGGGATGGGATCCCAAATCGGTCGAGGACGACATCGTGCGGGATCTCTCCCCGGCTATTCCTCAGTGGATCGAATCGTGGCGCCGAAAGCCGCCGTTCGCCCAGCACATCGATGCGATCGCAATCGGTGCCCGACACTTCGCGAAGCAGGAGTACCACGCAGCATCGATGATCCTATTGCCGAAGATCGAGGGAATCATGCGAACGCTGAGCCTCGGCACCGGCGCCAAGAAGAATGCTGGGCTGCAGCAGAACCTCGTGGCGCGTGTGCGTGCAAGTGTAAGCGGCACGACAGCGTTCATGCCCGAGGCCTTCGTGGACTACTTGCAGGCTTTCTACAACGCCGGCTTCGATCTCGAGACTGGGACCGTACCCCCGTCGCGCCATTCGTTCATGCATGGCGTCGGACCCGACGCCATCGCAGGCGAGGCCTCGTTCGCGCTTCGTCTCCTCCTCACCATCGATCAGCTCTTCTTCTACACGTGAGTGAACGTCAACGATGCGTGCGAGCTGCGCCGCATCCGTCTTGCCGCCGGGGTCGAAGTCGATCGCAGCGACGCGCCTCGATCGAGTACGGGCGCGCCGCGCGGGTGATGATAGTCGGCTGCGGGTTGTGCCGTGCTGGGCCGCCGCACAGTCTGCTCGGCAGGTGGACGGCGCACCTCCACCAGGCCGTCACCACGGACCCTCCACGGGGCTGTCACGACGTTAGGAGACCCGCGAATCCGGATCACCCAGCACGAATTGCGCCGAAATTCGAGCAGAACGAGGCGTCAGTGTTTTGTCGAAAAGGGCTCTTTCGGTGGTGACGGCCGCCATGACGGTGGTTTGGTGACCGAGCAGTAAGAATCGTGCAGGAAACGCGGGATCGCAGGCCGGTCCCGCCCCTTCCGTGGCGCGTCATCACCGTCACCATGACGGCCTTTAGACCGAGCAGACGGTCGGGTCCTGATCTGATCCCGCGAGAGCCGCTGGCACACAACCTTCTTCCGGACGACTCCTGCGCCGAGCACCGAACAATGCTTCTCTATCGCCCCGTTGGCCTCGAAGAACTGCACCTCGTCTACCAGGCCGAGATGCGCGCATTTCCGCCACGCCTGCCAGAGCAGCCGATCTTCTATCCCGTCACGAACGAGCCGTACGCGCAACAAATCGCGCGCGATTGGAACACGAAGAGCGGATCGCTCGTGGGGTTCACCACGCGCTTTTCGGTCGCCGACGCTTACGCCTCGCGGTTCGAGCGCAAGGTCGTAGGCGCGCGTGAACACGAAGAGCGGTGGGTACCGGCTGAAGATCTCGCGGAGTTCAACGCGCACATCACCGCGCCCATAGACGTCATCGGCGCGCACTTCGGTGAGGGGTACCGTGGCCACGTGCCGGAAGCCGGGATCTGGGCGGGGAAGACAGCGCAGGAGCAGTTCTTCGCGCTCGCTCGAAGCGTGGACACGAAGGGGTACTTCTTCGGGCTGGAGATCGACAAGCACCACGACGCGATCTTTCTCAACTACCTCTACTGGGAGAAGTGCGACTTCGGCAGCGACGAAGTCGCCGGCCCGCGTCGAGACGAGGTGCTGAGCGCTTTGAAGCTGCAAAGGGATACGTCGAGACGAGGGGTTGTGCCGCTCGGCGAGGGCGGACGCGGCGACACGACGGCGCTTCTCGGCCTCCCCTTCCGCCTCGTCGTGCGCGACGTCTTCCGCGGGAAGATGGGTCGCACGACGGTCACCGGACGCGTGGCTGCTGGCTGCGTGCGGGTCGGCGCGGCGATCGAGATGGTCGTCGATGGCGTCCCCGCGCCCACCGAAGTCTGCGGCCTCGAACGCCATCGGGAGCGCGTCGTCGAAGTGTCGGCTGGCGAGGAGGTCGCCATCGAATTTCGGGACACCGATGGCAGATGGATTCAACGGGGCGACGAGCTGCGAGCGGTCACAAGGGAGCGCTGAGCTCCCGCTTGTGCGCCGGCCTACCGGGCGAAGATCGCGTGGCGGCCCTCAACGGCAACGGTGGTGCCGTACGAAATCTTGCCGCCGACGATCGTGTAGGGGAGCACGACCTCCGCCGAGTACCCGTTGGCATGGTCGAGACGCACCGCGATCGCATCCGTCGGCGCGCTCGAGCCCGGAGGCGTCGTCCGCACGGAGAGCACCAAGGCGGTTGCACGGTAGGAGTGCGCAGTGGCGCCGGCGCGAAGTGCCTCCTCGAGCTTCTTCACGACGACCACGGCTGGGGGCTGTTCGGTGTCGAGCTTCGCGGCGACCATCGTGATCGCGCCATCGCTCGCGATAGCGCTCGCATACGGAAAGAACTCCCCGTGCTCCTTGAGCATCTTCTCGGCGAACGGCACGGCGGCGTTCATGAGGGTGGTCGCCTCCTCCTTGCCGCTCGACGTGGGCGCACTCGCGCTCGGTGCGGGCTTGTCGATGGGAGCATTGCCCTCGGCGCGCGAGCATGCCGAGAGCGCGAGCATGACGGCCGCCCATCGCATGCAACATCCTCGCAAGGCTCGGCGATGGGCGCGCGCCACTCGTGTAGCCTGCGGAGATGGCGTTCGCCGCGCATGCACTGGCGGCTGTCGCAGCGACGGTAGGTGCTCGCTCCGGGATGACGATCCCGAGTGGAAGCTTGACCGCAGCACGCCCGGTCGATCGAGTGCTCGGACCGGGCATCTCCGCCGAGGTCGACGTCGGCGCGACGATTGGGTCGATGCTGATGCCATATGTGTTCGTCGAGCGGACATGGTTCGGGTGTGGGCGGTTCGCGTGCGACGCGACGAGCTGGATGCTCGGTGGCGCGCTGCGGCTGCAGACGCCTCATCGCCGCGGCCGCGCGTTCTTGGAGGCAGGCGGCGGGTATCGAACGATGGAAGCCGAGAGCATCGCAGGAACCTCGCCGTCCTCCTTTTTAGGGACGAGCGCCGGTCTGTCGCTCTTCCAATCGCCGCCGTCACGACGGTTCAACCTATCGGGGTTCGATGTGCGGCTCGCGCTTGGGACGACGGTCGCCGTCAGCGACCTCGTCGCGATCGAGCTCGTCGCGCAGCTGTCTGTCGGCCGTTTTGGACGATGGACCTCAGTGCCTACGACGAACCTCGATCCGAATGCGCCACTCCTGATCGAGGAGGCCGGAGCAACGCACGGGTTCTACGGGCTGTCGCTCGGTGTCCTGTTGGGCGGAAGGTGAGCGGTTTCACTCACCGCCGTCGAGCGTCGCACGCCGTCAATCAGTGACGAGACGTAGCGCGCCTCGCTGCGCGCCGAATCGGTGATCCCGCTGAGCGCCGTCCGCCGAGAGACCTTCCGGACGCGCGGGCAGCACCCGCTCGAGCTCTCTCTTGCAGCGTATCGGCGAACACGCCGGGAACTCGATCGAGCCGCTCGATGAGGTGTGCGCCGTTCCCCGGCGCCAAGTGGGAGTACCGCATCGTCATCGTGATCGAGGTGTGGCCGAGCCACTCCTGCACCTGCCGAATCGGGACGCCTTCGCTCACGAGGTGCGAGGCGAAGGTGTGACGGAGGTCGTGCCAGCGGACGCGGCGGAGGCCAGCGCGCTCGAGCGCTCCTCGCAGTCGGTAGTGCAGCATCGAGATCGAGATCGGCTCACCAGCTGGCTTGCAGAACACGTTTGCGCTGCGTCGGTGCCGGATCGCCGCGAGCGCACCCCGCAGGGTCGCGGTGGTCGGTACCTTGCGCTCCCTTCCGGACTTGGTCGGTCCGATGACACCGCGCACGGACGAACGTCGGATGACGATCAGGCCGGCGGCGAGATCGATGTCGCGCCATTGAAGGGCGAGCAGCTCGCCCGCGCGTGCGCCAGTGTGGAGGGCGAAGAGGAAGAGAGCGCGCTCGAACGGATCACGCGCCGCAGCCACGAGCGCCCTCGCGTCCGCGACAGAGAGGAAATCGAAGCTCGGGTCCGGCACCTTGACCACCGGGATCTTCGGCAGCGCCTCGAGCAGTCCCCACTCGACCGCGGACGCGAGGATGCGTCGCAGCGTTGCGCGGACGTTCTTCCGTGTCTTCGGACCAACGCGCCCAGCGAGGTCGGCGAAGAAGCGCTCCAGCCGCTCGCCGCAGATTTGGTCGAGACGCACCGACGCGAAGGCCGGCTTCAAGTAGCGCGTGAGGTGGCCCTCCTTCTCCTCGATCGTGCTCTTTCGATTGCCGGCGGCGACTGGATAGGTGGGGAGCCACCGCTTGTCGACGAACTCACCGAAGACCGGCGCTGGCGCCGACCCGCGCTTGGGGTTCAATAGCTCCGCGCGCAGGCGCCGCTCGTACTCCTCGGCGCCGCGCCTCGTCTGGATGGGCGAGACCTTGCGGACGCGCTCGCGACGACCGTTGGGGTGCTCGAAGTCGATGTCGATCAACCAGAACGTGCGGACACGCTGAGCGCGCCCGTCGCGGCGGGTGACCTGCCGAACGCTCATCGCGTCTTGCTCCCGACGCCTCCGCCGCCCTCTTCGAGCCAACGCATCACCCTCGCGCGCGAGATGCGTATCGACGTTCCGATGCGGCGGGCACCGGGGATCTCGCCACGCCCGATCGCCGAATAGATCGTTTTGCGATCGAGTCGGAGCAGTGACGCGAGCTCGTCGACCGTGAGGACGTCGGTGTCGACGGCGGTCACGAGTCACCCTCCACGCGGGGGTGGTCGATCTCGAAAAGCCACCCGCCCTCCCCGCGCCGAGCGATCAGAACGGAAAAGATCCGGAAGCAGTCATGCGGCTTTCGCTCTTCCTGGAGCTTCGCCACCTTGCGCTGCACTGCCTTCATGAGGGCGCCGACGGTGCGGCGCACGTGGGCCGCGGCCTCCTCGGCGATCAGGAGCGGCTTCGGTGACCGATCCGAACCGTTCCGCTCGACGCCGAGGCCCCAGCGCTCCAGGAGCGGCGCGGGCTCGCCGCGTGCGACGGCGACCATCCGATCGCTCTCGTAGAAGCGTCGCGTGAGAAACGCGTGAGCGCTCGCGTCCTCGGGCTCGGTGTTGGCGAGCGCGCGGCGGATCGCTTCGTCGCGCGTGAGCTCGCCGTTCTCGTACGCGCGCGCGAACGCACCGATCAACTGGTAGGGAAGTTTCATCGACCACTCCATCTGCAGAAATCCGCGTCGTCGGGACCAGTGCAGGGAGCGGCTATGGAGCGCGGGCGCGGCGCCTACCGCGTGATGGTTCTGGGTCGGATGGGTCGGAGCTTGGCCCGTCCCGGCGCTGGCCTCCTCGGCGCCGACGGGAGACAGCAGCGCGGGGTCGAACGGCCCGAGCCCGGCGGACGCGCCGGCGATCTCGCGGAAGACGCGCGCGCACGAACGCGAGGGTGCGAGGAAAGAATGCGCGGCGCGTTCTCATCTGAGGAGGGAGATCCGCGAACACCTGCTTGATGACCTCCTCGGCGGTCGGCATCCGCTGCGACACCAGGGCCAGGAAGAGCTGCCTCTGTCGGCGAGTCGCATCGAGCATGAACCAGACGATGGTGTCGTGCTTGGCGTCGACGAGGGAGTTGGGCGACGCCCAATCGAGCTGCGCCATCGCGCGAGCGGTGCCGTCGCCGAACTCGCGGTCGGCCCACGCGGCGATGGAGCCCACCTCGTCGGTGCGAATGACCCAGAGCGCAGCGCGCACGCGAAGCGCCTCGTCGGGACGGAGAGCGCGCAGGCCTCGCCGTATCGGCGCGTGTCGTCCCAACGGTCGCACCGCAGGGCGACACGTCGGTCGGCTGCGATGGGGCAACTGTTCGATCGACGCACGCACACGATGTTCGTAGCGCGCCTGAAAAGCTCGTCAACCACCGTGTTTTTGGCGTCCACGAGGGCTTCCACGGATCATGTGAGCAGGCTCTCGCGATATCGCGACGTTATGCAGGGGGACCTGAGGTCCGGCAAATTACGGACCCAAGCAGGCCGGATCGAACACCTCGGCGATCGCGCTGACCGTTCCCCCAACGAGCAGGATCCGACCGTCGCGGAGGGTCGCGAGCGCGCCGCCCTGGTGCGAAGCGAGCAACTTCCCTGAACGCACCCACTTGCGCGAACGCGTATCGAGGACGGCGAAGGAGTCGCCGCCGACCCAAAGCAGTCGGTCCTTCGGCAACGGCGCGACGAGCTCGGGCGCGAAGCGCTCGGCCGGTCCTTCGAGTGCGGACCACACCAGCGCGGCCGCGTTGCTCGCGGCCGCGACGCTCCCATCACTGAGGCGCGCGGTGACGAACAACGCGGTGCTCGTCGCCAGCCCGGCCGCCTGGGTTGGCAGGAACGGTAGGTCACCCGCGGGGATCCATCCGGCGTCTCCCATCAGATCGAACTTCTCGCTCGCGGTCGCGCCACCGCACGCGACGTATGCGGTGGCCCCGAGCACGCCGAGGACGGTTCTCGCGGCGTAGCTTCTGCCGACACTCATGACCGGACCGTCGGTCCACGATCCGGTCTTCGGATCGAACACCTCGGTCGTCTTCATGGAGTCAGGCACCGTTCCTCCCCCCGCGATCAGAATTCGACCATCTGGAAGTCGGACGACAGACGGCGCCACGCGCTGACGCAGCGTCGCCGGAATGGCCTTGGGACCTGAGGTCGGCGAGTACACCAACGCGGATGTCGAGATCGCGCCTTCGTACCCGCCCGCGATCAGGATGGTCCCGTCGTCGAGCAGGATCGCTGCGTGGTTGCTACGAGCCGTTGGCAGTCCCATCGCGGAGGTCCGCCAGACGTCGCCGCCAGGGTCGTACTCCTCGACCGACGTGGTTCGACCTGCAGTGGTATTGCCGCCGACGACGAGCACGCGACCATTCGGGAGGGTCGTGGCGGAGTGGCCATGACGCGCGAGCTGCATGGAACCAACTAGCTTGCGGCACTCGACGGCTGCATCAGCGGGCTCGCCCGCGACTCCCTCCTCGATGCCGAGCACCGCTCGACATCCAGTGAGCGCCACCACCACGGCCATTGCGATTGCGCGCATCAGAAACGACCTATGACGCTCACGCCCGCGGGCGCGGGGTGAAGCGACACCGACGCCTGGCCGCCGGCCGAAGGCGAGAACCTCCAGATCACGACACCCGCAGCCGCAGCTGCGCCCGCAACTACCAGAGAGACCGTGGCCACGTCCGCGCGCGACCCCGCAGATGACCGAAGGCGAAGCCCCTCCGGATCGCACGCGTTGGAGACGCCTCCGAGCCCGCAGTGCCCCTGTGAATCCTGGTAGGTCGAACGCGCGGACCAGGCGAAGGCACTCCCCGCGATGAGACCGACGCCGGATGCGATGAATAGTCCGACGCTGAGCGTCGGCACCGTTCGCGTGTCCGCCGCGCGCGGCGTCGTGACTGATGGGGCATCGTCAAACCGAACCTCGGTGGATTCGCCTTCGCCGAGTGTGACCGAGCGGCGCTCTTCCTTTCCGAGACGCGTAACGACGACCGTGTGCGTGCCAGGGTTAGCGGGACGCGCCTGCGCGAGGTCCGTCGTCGGCACCACGACGCCATCGAGCGTCACGCGGTCGGCGTTCGTAACGACGATGCGCAGCCGAGGAATCCGGCGTTCCACGTCTTGCGCCAGCTTTGCGGCCTCGGCTCGTGCGCCCTCGTACTTCGGCTCGTCCTTCGGTCCTAGATGCAGAGTGCCGATCGAGTCGAGAACCTGTTTCGCCTCGATCAGCTCACCGAGCGCGATGTGCTCGCGCGCGAGCTCGAGCCGAATCTTGGGCGTCGCAAACGCGGCGTCGGCGGCTTTGAACTTGGCGAGCGCCCCACGATGATCGCCCGAGTTCCGAAGATCGAGCCCCTCGTTGAACCGGGCGCGCGCCGTCGCGCGGTTCTCCTCATCGCTGGCCGCGAGCGCAGCCGGCGCGACGAGCACCACCATCACGATCGTCGTCGACCGCATCAGATGTCCTCGTCGCTCTTCGTCTTGGATTTGGGCTTCGTTGGCTTCGGTTTCAGCGGAGGCGGAGCCTTCTTGGGCGCAGCTACGCTGCCTACCGGTGATGCCGACGATGGCGGGGACTCATGAGGCGTCACCGTGATCGAGGAAGCGGGTGGCGCGGCTGCGCTCGCAGCACTCGCAGCGACGGACGGTTGCGCCGCCACCGGTGCGGGCGCCGCGGGCTCGGGCGAGCGGGAGATGGCGGCGTACGCCACAACGACGAACGCGACGAGGATCCCAGCGGCGGCCAGCATCATCACCGACGGCCGGCGTGCGATCAGCGACGCGGGCTTTGCGGAGCTCGTCGCGCCGAGTGTGTCGGGCAAGGCGGGCTGCGGCGCTGCCTTCGGGGGCAGCGGCCGCGTGGTCGCGGCGTCAGTCGTTGCGAGGGCGGGATCAGGGTCTCGATCGGTGTCATGCGTCTCTCGAAGCTCGATCAGAGTGGTCTGCTCGTCCTGCCGCGCCAGGTACCGCGCGATTCGCTCGACCACACGTCGACCTTCAGGCGTTGCAAACGGCGCGAGCGCCGTCGCGAGCTCGGCGATGTCAGCGAACCGATCGTCCGCCTTCTTCGCGAGGCACCGCGAGACAACGACACCCAGCGCACGGTCACCGCGCAGTGCGGGAGGCTCTGCGTTCAGGGTGTCGAGGATCGACTTGAAGGGGCGTTCGCCGCTCAGACACTCGTACAGCACGACGCCGAGAGACCAGATGTCGCTACGTCCATCCACGCGTGCCGCTGACGCGAGCTGCTCCGGGGACATGTAGAGAGGCGTACCGAGCGGATGGGAGGTATCCGTGAGCGCGGGCTCACCATGCGCCACCGGATCGAACTTCGAGATGCCGAAGTCCAGCACCTTGAGGATGCGCGTTCCGTCGTGACGTCGGCTCAGAAACAGATTCGCCGGTTTCAGGTCGCGGTGAACGATGCCCATCTGGTGTGCTTCCGCGAGCGCGTCGCACGCATGGAGGACGAGGTCCACCGCCGCATCGGCGGCGAGGGGTGCCTCTCGGGCGAGCAACTCACCGAGGTTCTCGCCGTCGAGAAACTCCATGACGAGGAACGTGGTCCCATCGGTCGTGTCGACGTCGAGCACGCGAACGACGTGGTCGCCCTTGATCATCGCGGCAGCGCGCGCCTCGCGAAGGAAGCGTGCGACCACCACCGCGTGATCGGCGAGCTCGGGCGACAGCATCTTGATCGCGACGCGCTCACGAAGCACGAGATGTCGCGCCGAGAAGACGACACCCATGCCTCCACGCCCGAGCACACGCTCGAGGCGGTATTTCCCCGCGATGGTGTCGCCGGGCCGGGCGGGCAGAAGATCGTCCAAGGAGACCTCTCGCGACGAGCAGGCAGTCTAGTATATTGGACTCTGGCTTGCTGGAGCGCCCGTACCGTCGCTCCACGTGGAGCCAAAGGACCTTCGTCGCGCCGTCGCGGCGAACATTCGCTCCCTGGCGAAGGGTCGCAAACGCGCGTTGAACACGCTCGCCGACCTCGCCGGCGTGTCTCGCGCCCAGATGTTCAACGTCCTCGCGGCGCGGACGGGCGCGACCGTCGACTGGCTCGCGAAGATCGCCGATGCCCTCGACGTCCCCCCGGCCGCGCTGCTCGCCGAGACCGTGGCGGCTCCTCGGAAGCCGGCGACGATCGAGAAGCGGCTCCCCTTCGTGCGGGTGCCGGCCGAGATCGCGGCGAAGCGCGGCGCTGTGCCCCTCGTCTCGCTCCGCGCTGCGGCCGGACCGTTCGGCCGTGGAGAGGAGGTCGAGCTCGAGGAGTGGGTGGTGCCCAACACGCGCCGGAAGATGTCGACCGAGATGTTCGTCGCGCAGGTCGAGGGCGAGTCGATGACGCCCAAGATCCCGAACGGCGCGTACTGCCTCTTCCGACATCCGGTGCGCGGACCGCTCGCTGGGAAGATCGTCCTGATCGCGCATCGGCGGTTCCACGATCCCGAGACGCATGCACGCTACGCGGTGAAGCGGTTCGTCGAGGCACGGAAGACGCGCTCGGGCGTGAGGGTGCGGCTCGCGTCCTTCAACGCGAAGTTCCGGGCGATCGAAGTCGAGGTCGAGGATCCCCAAGATCTGCGGGTGATCGCCGAGCTGGTCGACGTTCTGGGGTGACGGGGGTAGCGGCGCCGCTCACGCTGCTCAACTTGTCCGCCTGTGTCGCGCGATGCATTTCCGCGCGGCCAGTGCGGAGATGCAGACGTGTGCGGCTTCTCGGAAGCCGGTTGGTCACGTGCTGTCGCGACGCGTCCCAAGTCTCCGTCTTCTGTCGCTTTGCGTCGGTTCTCGTCTCGCGGAATGCGGCGGCGGACTGCACATGGGCCCCGCCCTTGCCCACGTCCCGTGTCGCATCGCCATCGGTGGGATCCACGTCGCGCGCTGTCCCGTGTGCATCGAGTGACCGTCGCGGGCGCACCAAACGGCTCGGGACGAGCCGCCTCGAAGGTGTTTGGGCCCAGTCACCGACTCGGGACGAGCCGCCGAGTGTTCGAGAGCCAGACTCTCACCGATCCAGAGATGCCCATCGCGTGTGCTGGCTTGACTCCGATGGTCACCGCGCTCGACCCGCACCGTGGGATGCGGCGTTCGCCGTGGGCGCGTGTCCCGCAGCACTGACCGGCGCTCCGCGGCGCAGATCCTCGAGCAGCGACGGCAGTAGCGACTCCTCATACGCCGCGACGCCCTCCCGCCGCATCGTGTTCGCGAGTTCAGTATCCCAGGGCGCCTCGCCGATCGGAGCCAGAGTCTCATCGTCGGCCGAGGGCCGGAGGCTCCCGACGTAGTCGGACGTGCCCATTCTCCACGGCACCGCACGCGGCACGGCCTTCAACACAGCCGCCACGTGCGCAAGGCCTGCCGCATCGAAATCGGCACGGACGGCGACCTTCCATCCAGCAGACGCGATACGAGCTATCGCTTCGATCTCGGCAGCGGACGGGGTGCCACTCGTGCAAAGGACACGCGCGGAAGTGTCGCCGCATGAATCATCGGCAGCTGCGGCGACGACCGAGGGGTTCTCCGTGACGAAGACCCAGCCCTCTTGCGCATCCGGTAACGGCCAGTCGCACGTTGCGAGGAGTCGTGGTGGCAGCGTCACGATCGTCCCTGCGGGTAGGTGCCATCCGGCGGGATAGATACCGAGCGCGATGAGTCCGCCGAGGAGGTCGTCGCAGTCGACGCCCACCGATGCCCAGGCGGCGCGCGGTCGTTGCAACTGTGGGACGCGGCCGGCACCGACCAGGATCGACAACACCAACCCCCCCAGCTGGGAACCATGATCGAGGGCGTGAGGGTTCCCCGCCACATCCATCGCAAGGCGACGGCGATCGAGTCGGGCATTCCCGCAGGGCAATCTGGCAACGATTTCGATCGCCAATTGCAGAAGGCGCCTGGAATCGCCGTTCGCTAGGAGCCGTGCGATCGAGCCGCGCCGCCGAAGAAGAGACCAGAGCTGCTCGGGCTCCGGAAACATGCCTTCCCGCGCGGAGGCAGCCTCGACGAAAACGCGCGTTAGCTCGTTCTCCGCGGCGCGGCGCGCGCTATCGACTTCGGCGCGCGTGGCGAGGCGGCGATTCAGCGCGTGGGCCGCAACCGAGCCCGGAGTTAGCTTGGCGCCCCGCACCCGCAACCTTCGCGTTAGCTCGCACAGGTCGATGCGGCGCTTTTGGTTGGCGCCCATCGGCCGCGGGCCGAGAAGACCCGCTGCCGCTGCTCGTTGTCGCGCAGCGTCCGGGGCGCGCACAGAGAGCGAGCCCTCGATTAGGGACGCGTCGCCTCGTCGGTCGGCCGCGCCTGCGAGTTGCTCCCAAAGCCACCGCAGATCCTGATCGAGAAGCGGACCCAGCTCCGCATCCGCGCATGCTCCGTCACACAGCGGGCAGTCGGGGGTCATCCTTGGCCGTTGGTGGGCAACTCGCTGGTCAAGGTTTGCATCTCCGGGATCGGCGATACACCGCGAATCAGCATGGGGAAGGCGACAACGGTGCCATCCGGCCCAGCTTCGAGATCGAGGGCATCCACCCCGTCCCAGGCGCCTGGGCAACCGTCCCAGAGGTAGCTGGTGCAGACGACGTCCAGATCGAGCTCCGCGATGTACCGAGCCAGTCCCTCCCTCCCCCGGTCGTCGACCTCTGCGGGGATCTCGTCGAGGGTCACGAGCCGTGCTGCTCTGGAACCGAATCGATCGTACGCGGCCGCCACCGCCGCGAGCATGGGAGCCAGCACCACAAGCCGCCGCTCACCGCTCGAGAGACCCGTCTTGTTGTTCCAGCGCTGCGTCTTTCCGCCCGGTCGCGTCACCTCGTAGTGCACGTCGACCCATTGGCGAATGTCGACCGCCGATGCAACTTGATCATGCATTGTGTCGCCGACCGCTGCGGACAGGAGCGCCTTGAGCGCATGTCGAAGGCGTTCCTGCTGATCGTGCGTTCGCTCCGCAGCCGAGACTTTGCACGAGAGTTCGAAGACATCGCGGGTTGCGGGGGCCATGTCGTCACGGACCGAAGCGCGCACCTGCACCCCTACCCCGGATGACGCCGCCGCCGCGCGCATCTTTCGGTTCACCCCACTGATCCAGTCGTGTAGCTCGGTCCATGCCGTTCCGATTGCATTCGGCAACCGACCGATAACGAACTCACGGAGCGCTCGTTCCTCGGAGGCGTCGAGCGCTGCCTGTGCTCGCTGCCTGAGCTTGTCTGCGTACGCCGCGGCTGCGGTCGGCGTGTACGACGCGTCCCGGTGCGTAAGGACGTAGGTGAGCAACTCCTTGTGATCATCGCCAGGATCGATGGACCAGACTCCAGCGAGCTTCGCGCGCCCGGAATCTGCGCGCTCTCGCACTGTCTTCATCGTCATCCTCTTGCGCCCCTCCAGCTTGGAGGAGAGTTGCTCGAGCAGCTGTGTCGTTTCCGCAGGGGGATCGCCGTCGAGGACGGCGTCGCTCACTCCGGGAATTGCCAATAGGGCCCGCAGCTCGTTCAGCCGTTCCGTAGCCTGCGGCCGTATTTCTCGTAGTTGGGTCTCCGCATTCTCGAGCGCCGTCTTCGCAGCTGCACCAGCAGCGGTCGCGTTGACGCTCTTGGTGCGCGCCGGCCCCACCTGACCGTCAAGACTACTTCGTCGCGTGCTCGCCTCGCCATGCCTCGCGAGGATTTCGGCAATCGCGACCCCCGCGGTCTCTTCCAGCACTTGCAGCTCAACGCGGGTACTCACGGCGAGGCGGTGCGCTGCCTGGGCATCGCTCTCCGCAACAGTCAGCCTCTGGGCAATCGCCTCGGCCGAGTACCTTTTGACGATGGCGTCGAGGCGCTCGGCGAGCTTGCGGCTCAGCGGACTCGCAGCCGCGCGAAGTGTCGCCGCGGCGTTCGCGCCGGCGTCGCGGACGCGACCGAGTTGATCGATGTCAGCCGGCAGACCACAGCGTCGCGTTCGTTCCGACCACTCCCGCTTCGCGTCTTGATGCTCGCCTGCGGTGCGTGCTGCGGTATCGCGAGCGAGCGTCGCGGACATGTGCGCGTCCTGTGCTCGCCGCGCCGCCGCAGCCCGGTCCGACTCGCGCGCGCGCAAGACTTCTCGCGACGGAAAGCCGCGACCGGCGGCAGACACGTCGTCGGCCTCGGCGAGGAAACGCGTCGCCTGCTCTTCGAGCCCCCCCGCGTCACTCTCGAGCTGCGCGGCGCGCACCTCGAGTTCATCCGCCCGGACGATCGCAGCGGCTCGCCTCTGATGCGCCCCGATATGGCTGGCGTCGGCGAGGAGAGCCGGATCATCGGCGCCAGCTACGCGCCCGCGAAGCACGCCGGCCGCGAACGTACCATCGCGTCCTATGATCAATCCCGCATTCGAGGCCGCCGAGTCTTCCGTTGTGGCGCTGAAGGACAGGTGAACGCGCGCGAGCACGGCCGACGCCGCGGCGGCGAGCGCGCTCGTTTGGTCGACGGCGACGACGGCGGCAAGGCTGCTCTTGACGGGCGGGCCGGAGGCTTCGACCCGCCAGTGCTGGGTGCCGACACCGCCATCGCCGAGACTCGCCCCGAGAAGCCCCGAAGCAGCCATCGCGGCTTCGATCAGCGCTCTATCTCGGGGGTCAATGAAGTCGGCCGGCCAATCGAGGATTGCGCCCAGCGCGACGTCGTCGTCACCGGCACCGGCCCAATCGGGTCGGGGGAGTGGGAGGAGCCGTCCTTCACGCAAAGCCGCCGCTTCAACGCGATGCTCGCGTGCCTGTGTGCGCGCCTTCGCGGCTTCTTCGGTGGCTTGCGATGCGAGCGCCCGGAGTGAACCAGCCGTGCTCTCAGCGCGCGCCATCGCATGCCGGGCCCACCGCTCGCACACGGCCAAGATCTGAGCAGCCTCGCCATCGACGAGCAGGTCCACGTCCTCTGCATCCCAGGCGGTGTCCGCCATCGACGCGCCTTCGTCACCGCCATCATCGGCGAGTCGTCCGGTGGACAATGCTTCCGTCAGCCGCGCGTGACGGTGCGTCCACCTGCGCACGTCGTCGAGAAGCTCGCTCGCTGCGGCGGTCACCGCGGCATCTGCTTCCTTCGTGCGCGCGACCTCGGCGTCAGCCGCCTCGGCTGCGGCTCGCGCGAGTCCCGCGGTCTCCTCGGCATGCTTCTGCAGAACCTCGACTGGCCGATGATCTGCGATCGCCAGCGTCGCAGCATCCGACCGCACGGTATGGGACGCCGCGAGCCGCATCCAGACAGACGCGGTGTTGCGCAAGCCCGCGGCGTCGCCAACGATGAGTAGCTCGGGACCGGGATCCGCCCTCGCCTCGCCGGCACGAAGTTGAGATCGCGGCCGAAGGGTCGACGTGATGGTCGGGACGTGCAGCTCCGCCTCGGGATCCGCGCGTGTCGCGGCAGCGACGTGCTCGCCGAGGTCCTCGGCTAGCTGCTCTAGCTCACGACGAACGGACTCGCATTCGCCGGCCACAGCAGCAGCGGTTGTGACCATCACCCTTGCCGCGGCCTCGGCTGCGCTCGTCTGCGCAAGCGCCGAAGTCCTCAAGTCGGCGAGCCGCCCCGCGTCGCGATACGTCTGATGTTTCTCGAGTGCGTCGATTTCGCTTTCGACTTCCGCGAGCTGAGCTTCGAGCGCATCGAGCTCTTGCTGCGCGGACTCAGCTTCGCTCTTAGCGTTGCCAAGCTCGTTCGTTCGCGTCTTGACTTTCGCTTGCTGAGATCGAACAGCGCGCGCACGCTCCTCGGCAGCGGCGTGCGCGTTTACAACTACATCGGTCGCGTGCGCGCACCACGCGGCTCGGAAGTCAGCGAGGAACTCTGCGGCCTCTTTATCGCGCGAGAAGGCTTCGCGCGTTGCATCGGACTCCGCGAGCGCATCAGCGGTCGCGGCAAGGACCTCGTTCGCGACACCTGGCAGCGACTCGCGAAGCGCCTCGGCCGCCTCCTTGGGTGACACGTCGCCGAGCAACGTCGGGTTGCGAACCTGCCTCAGGCGCGCCGTCAGCTCTTCGACATCTTTGGTGTCCGGTGTTTGGAAAAGCCGGGCCCCGAGGTTTGAGATGTACGCGTCCTCGTCCTCAAAGATCTGGCCTCCGCAGCCGGCCACGATCTCGGCGAACTGCTCTGGCGATAGAGGCACGCGAGAGGGCCCATGGAGGTGCAACTCGTGAAGCGGGCGCCCACGCGCAACGAATGGGATGACCTTCGCCTGCGGTGAAGCGCCCTCGGAGTACTGGATCCGAACACCGTACGACCAGAGCCCCTCCTTCGCGTCAGCAAAGGTCAACCATGCGTACCCCACTCGTCGCTTTCCCGAAGCTCCCTCTCGCATGAGAGAAGCAAGGGTGGTCGTTCTCGCCTTCCCCGCGGACATTCGCGCCGCGTTCAGGTCGAACAAGTACGGGGCCAGCGCCTCGAGCGCCGTGGTCTTCCCCGTTCCGTTCGGGCCGCGCAGCAGCAACCTGCCGCTCGCTGCCGGCAGTTCGAGGTCGCCAAATCGCCACACATTGCTCAGACCGGCGCCAACAAGATGCCATCGACATTCGAAGCGTGAGGCAACGCCAGCCTCCGCCGCGCGCGCGTCCGCTCCGCCATTCGACTGCGCATCGCTGCCGCTCATGGCGACCGCGACGTCCTGCGCTGGGGGGAATCGAGCCGGTCCTCGCCGCGCTCGGCGTGTGGCCGGGCCGCTCGCCGAGGTGGGGACCACCGCGCCGCTCCGGCCGAAAACCACCACACGGGCTCAGCGCCCGGCTCGGTATGGACTCGCAGCAGATCGAGACCCGTGAGTAGCGCACGCACCTCGTGGGCGAGGCGACCGGGATCCTCGACGAGTTCGCGCCGCCACCCGCCCTGTCCAGCACTGTGACGGCTCGCGAGCTCTTCGAGGTGTTCCAGCACCTTCGATTCCGCGACACCGCGCCAGCCAGGGCCAATGTTCGCCGAGCTCGCCGCGCCTTCGGTCCCCGCATGTTCACACAGCAGCAACGCCGCATGCGGGATCGTTCCGGGAGCGGGGAACGGTGTTGCTCCGAGTTCGTGCAGGTATCGAAACGCGTCATCAGGAAGCACGAAGGCGGCTCCCTCGGCGCGCCGCTCCACACACAATCCGAAAGCCGTCGCGAGGGGCCCACCATCGTCGCCACGAAGACGACGAGAGAGCCAGTCGCTCTCTGCAACGTCGAGATCGCCGATGTGGATGATGGCATCGTCAACCAAGCGGCGCCGCATGCGGCGCGCCGGGTCCGGTTCGTGCTCGACGTGCTCCAGCCAGGTCGCAGGCGCTGCGCTCGGATCTACTGGACCGAAGTTCGCGATTACGTGCGCGAGGCGCGAATGGTACACGGCGAGCAGCACCGGCGCGTTCTCATCTTGAACGAATCCCTCCACATCCCCGTCGACCTGGATCACGACGCCGCGCTCGTCGAGCATGCGCAGCGCGCAGACGATCGCGCGCCGTTCCGCGATGTCGTGTGTGAGCTCAAGGCCAGCCTCGGCGGCGGCCGCTCGTGCGGCATTGACCAAGCTCGACAACGCAAGCCGGGGAGCTACAGACTCGGCTGCCGCAACGAGAAGGAAGAACCACGACGCCTGTATCGGCGCAGGTCCCGTTGCCGCCCATGCATCCCGGCGCACCGGAGGCGACTTCCGAAGACGGACTACGTCTTTCTCGACGACCAGCACCCAACCGAGCCGCGCCAAAGCCTCGCGGATGGCAGTGATGTTGCGGCGGACGGCTGCGATGGCCTCGTCATCTCGACCTGCCACCAGCCACGGTTTGAGACTGAGGAGCCGGAGAGTCGCCGCTGTCTCGGCGCTTGCTTCCGGCAGCCAGCGTCTCCGTCGCTGCGTTGTCGGATCCAGCGATGCCGCCTGCTGGCTGTCGAGCGATCCCGATTCGGCGCGTTCACTCATAGGATGCACTCGACAAGTACGCGAGGCAGCTCGCGAACGATTCCCACTTGGACTTCCGGAGGCGACTCGACGACGACACCCGGTAGGTGGAACACCATGAGACGCTGCGGCGTGGAAACGCGCCATGTGGGCGCCGTCAAAGTCCCAACGCCTGTGCCGGTGTGGAATACGGTGCAACCGAGGCCGTCTCGAACCCCCGTGCGGCGAGACCCGACCCGGCCGGCACGCACAGCAGTGAGGAGGGACGCCAAGGCGACGCGGGCCGCGCGCTCGGACATGCACCCGCCCACCGACGTCGAAAGTACCTCGCGAATCGCTGCCGCATGCTCGATGCGCAGCTGTTCACGGCGGGCGAGAACAAGTTCGCGGGTCTTGGTGTCATCGCGTGCGGCCGGCGCTCGGCCCCTAGCGCCGGTGCGCCCTGTCACGCGCAGTAGGTCGGGCACGTCGATGAACGGCCCCTCTCGCCACGACCGAATCTTCGTTGCGTCGTGATCGTCGGACTCGCCGTGCAGCTTCCGCCACGGGTGGTCGCCGACGGCGGCCATGAAGATCGCCGTGCCGTAGGTCGAGTTCAAGCACGCCTTCGCCAGAGCGAGAGCGCGGCTCTTGCTCGTTGCCGCGCCGGAGGAGCTATGAAGCCGCCGGAGGTTGACATGCATGCCCGGCAGCGCACGAACCAATCGCAGCGCGAACCTCGCGGATCGTCCCGACGTCGCGTCGAACCATGCCAGCAGCCCCTCCCAGTCCTCTACCCGCCCGCCGTGCGACGCGGCGAGCGCACCTCGTTCGATCAGGAACTGAGCCTCGGACGAACGGACGGCCTCGCGCGCGAGCTCGCCGAATCGAGGTTGCAGCTTCTTGAGCGCACGGAACGCACGCTCTGAACCGCGCTCGAGTTCCGCCGCAACACGCGTCGCGTAACCGACCAGCACCGACTTCAATTCCGCCGTCGAGTCGTCAGTGAGGTCGAAGCGATCGGCGAGTGCCGAGAGGCTATCCTCGGCACCGACCAACGCAGCATCGATATCGTCATGGTTCACGAACACTCGTCCGATTAGTTCCACGACGGAGACGTCAGCCAGCTGATCCCGCGCGAGGGCTTCCGCTGACTCGACGACGCGAGCGAGACTCGACAGAGGTATCTCGCGCAGCTGCGGCGTCCCCGCGAGAACCTTTCGGTAGAAGCGCTGGACCTGTCGGCCAGCGGGAGTCGCGCTGTAGCGCCAGTTTCGCGCGAGCAGGTCCGCGTGCCGAAGGATGCGAGACGCGTCGGTGCGGGCAGACACAGCGCCCCACTCCCGAAGCTTGTCGAGGCGAGTCTCAACGACCATCTGGTCCAGCGCCAGGCCGAGCGCCTGTAACCGCGAGCCGACCTCGCCTGGAGTCAGATCAGTGACCGAGGACTCCAGAACGTCCATCACCGCGATGTATTGGCGCGACTCGGGAGCGACGAGGTAGGTGACGACCGCACGCATGTCTTCGTCCACCGCAGCGGACCCGCGCGCATCGACCGAACCGTTCGTCTCCATGCAGCGCACATCGTACCGCCACGAGCATCCGCGCGGCTTGATGGGTTCATGCCGTGGACAGACAATGTCCGAGCGTTCTGCGCCGAGCGTCGATGCCGCCACAATCCGCGAGACGTTCCTCGACTTCGTGTGCGACACGTTGGAGTACCAGAGGCTGCGGCGCGCATGCTGGAGGTCTTCCCGCGTCGAGTGTGCCAGGTTGGCGTCGGCATGGCCTTGCACCGCGGCTGTGACGGTGACTCCGCCGCATGCTCGGGAACGCCGGCACCGAGAAACCCCGATCAGTCCGACGACGCGGACGATGGGGGAAGACACGCGTCCCATGGGTTCTTCGACCGCACCCTCCTCCACCTTCGCGAGCGCCGTGCGGATCTTCCGTGGTTCGTTCCATCGTTCTGGGCCGAGCTGATCCCGCATGGTCTGAGAGCGTCGTGGCCGCACGAACTCGACCTGCGCGACACCCGTCACTCGTACAGGAGCTCGCGCGCGTGGGCTACGGCTCGAAGAAGAGCCGCTGGCCATCGATCCCCGCGTCGGTCCCCCGCTGGCCGCGCTGTTGGCCGCATGACTCCGGACGCCGCTGTCGCCCCGTCGCCCGGCCCCTCGCCACACAACTTCCGGTGGCGCGTCGAAAGTACGCAACTTGAACGAGGCCGCCGTCGATACAGCGTAAGCCCTCCGTCAGCGGGGTCTTGCTCTGATCCCGTCGCTGTCGTAGCGCCGCGCGGCGCGCGGTAGGCTGCGCGGCGTGTGGGATCAGGCAACTCTCGAGCAACGGCTGCGG